>DASZUP010000437.1:0-20723 GCA_035547635.1 Pirellulales bacterium | reverse complement strand
CTCGCCGTCGCGGCGGCGCTTTGCTGCGGCTGCCGTTCGACTGGGTCCGCTCCGCCGGCAGCCCACGTTGCTAATCAATCGGCTCCTTCAAGCAGGAGTTCCAGAGTCGCTTCGGCTTCTTCAGCCGCAACATCGGTCATGCCGGTCTCGCACAGCGTCCCGTTGCCGAGCCAACTCGCCGCAGCCGTCACGCCTGCGTCGCGAAGCCGACGGATAACGGCGCCCGTCGTACCACAACTTTCCGGCCCCCATCGGGTCGATGATTACGTCCTCTTCGCGTTACAGCAAAACGCCGACGTTCAAAGCGCTAGGCAACGCGTCGCGGCCATGGCCAACCGCGTTCCCCAGGCGGCCAGCCTGCAGGACCCGACCTTCGGCGTCACTACCTATCCGGCGCCAATCCAGACGGCTTCCGGAGCCTTGTTCGCTCAGGTCTCAGCAACGCAGCAGCTTCCATGGTTTGGCAAGTTGCGCACGCGGGCGGCCGCCGCCGAGGCGGAAACCGAAATGGCCCGCGCCGACCTGGCGGCGGCCGAATTACGCGTCGTCGCGGACGTCAAGCAAGCCTATTACCGGCTCTACATCCTGCAGAAATCGATCGGCATCACGGTCCGCGAGCGAGCGTTGCTGGTAGATATCTCCAAGATCGCGGCGGTAAAATACGAGGCGGGACTCGTCAATCAGCAAGACGCCTTGTTAGCGCAAGTCGAAATCTCGAACTTGGACAACGAACTGATCGCTCTCAGACAGCAGTTGCTCAGCGGGCAAGCCCGCCTGGCGAAGTTATTGCACGTCTCGCCCGAAACCGGCTTGCGAGCTATCGAGCAGTTGCCGCCGGAGCAGTTGCCGAAAGACGTCGAGCGGCTGTACGAAACCGCCATTCGCATTCGCCCTGAGCTGCAATCGCAATTGGCAGCCATCCAGCGAGACCGCCGGCAGATTGATCTGGCGCGGCTAAATTACTTTCCCGACCTGAATGCCGGCGCCGGCTGGATCGACGTTTCCAATCAGGGCGTCGCCGCAACCGCGAACGGCCGTAATGCGGCATTCGTCAACATGACCGTCAACGTTCCAATCTACCGCAAGCGGCTCGATGCGGCCTTGCGCGAAGCGGAAGCGGCCACGTCGGCTGATGCTCGCAAATACGATTCGCTGCGAGATCGCACGCAAGAAGAGGTAAAAGATCTGTTCGTGCGAGTCGAGGCCGACCAGCAGATGTTGCAAATGTTCCGCGGCAGCATCATTCCGCAAGCGAACCAGACGCTACAGGTTTCGATCCAAGGCTATGAAGCGGGCAACGTCGACTTCCTGCAAATGCTCGACAACTGGCAGAACCTGTTGCGTTACGAGATCTCCGCCTACCGCCTGGAAGGACAATTGCGCCAAGATCTGGCCGAGTTGGAACGCGTCGTCGGCGGCTCACTGCCGGCGGCCGGCGCGCCGCCGCGCGAGCCGCTGCCGGCTCCGCCCGTCCGGCCGTGAGACAACTTCTGAGGAGATGCCCGTGATGAAACTGACCTGTCTTCGCTGTCTCGGCGCGGCGCTCGTCGCAAGTCTGCTTGCCGGCTGCGCGCCGGCCTATCGGGCTTATCCCGATGGCTGCGCTACATACGGTTATCGCGAGCGAGGGGCGCTTCCATTCGCCTTCTTTCACGGTTGCCCGACGCCCTGGCTGCGGCGTTATGCTGCGAGCAGGGAGAAAGACGGCGTAAAACCAGATGCCGCCGACTACGAATCTTCGCGTCGTCAGGGCGCTGCCGTCGCAAGGTAAGTTCGCAAGCGCGTCCGCGAAGGCGAGATTGCACAATCGGGTCGCATTATGTCACATAGGGATGATGTTCGCACGTTAAAAGAGACGCACGCAATGGAATCTGCGGCAAGATGAACGCCAACCTCCGTTTCTTTGTCGGTCTCGTGCTGGGCGTCGCCCTGGGCGGCGGACTCGCGATCGCCCATTTCAGTGGACGCCTGGCGCCACTGTATCGCGAGCTCGGCTGGGATGCATTGGCAAATAAAACCGCCGATGATGCTTCGAAGAAAAGCCCGGACCTTGAAATGGCGGACCATGCCGACGAGGGCGGGATGAACATGCCGGGCATGAATATGCCTGGTATGGAGATGGCCGGCATGGATCATTCGCAAGACCAGCGACAGTCGGCGGCGCCGCCCGACCACGTGATGGTAACGCTGAGCGAGGCGCGACAGCAATTGATCGGAGTAAAGACCGGCCGCGTCGAGCGCGAAGCGTTGGTAATGAAAATTCGCGCGGTCGGCATCGTCGAACCGGACCAGACCCGCCTGGCGCGCGTTCAAACGCGCATCCGCGGCTGGGTCACCGAGGCGTTCGTGAATTACGTCGGGCAAGAGGTCAAACTGAAAGATCCGCTGTTGGAGATCTACAGCCCCGAATTGTTCTCGGCCCAGCAAGAATATCTGATCGCCTTGGGCGCCAAACCGTTGGGCAACCCCTCGGGAGAATCAAACCTGCTACGAGCCTCTCGCCGCAGGCTCGAGCTGGCCGGCGTGCCCGAAGACGAAATCGAGAAGTTGGACCGTACTCGCAAGGCCGGCGATACGCTGTTGCTTCGGGCGCCCATCCGCGGCGTCGTGCTGGACCGCAATGTGCTGGCAGGCAACTACGTCGAACCTTCCACGGAGCTGTATCGCATCGCCGACCTGTCCGTGGTCTGGCTGCAGGCGCAAATCTACGAATACGAATTGCCCCACATCGAAGTCGGCCAGGCGGTCTCCGTCAGCCTGCTTTCCGACCCGACCTTGGAGTTCGAGGGAAAAATCTCTTTCATCGAACCGATCGTGCAACAGCAGACTCGCACCATCAACGTCCGCGTCGAAATCCCGAACCGCGACCAACGGCTCAAGCCCGGCATGTACGCCGATCTCAAGATCGAGCACCAGATGGGCGAAGGGCTTTTGATCCCCGATTCCGCCGTGGTGCGTACGGGAGAACGCGGCATCGCCTTCCGCGCGCTGGACGGCGGACGCTTCGAACCGGTCGAAGTGACGCTCGGCGGGCGCTTCGGCCAGCAGCTCGAAGTCCTGTCAGGGTTGCAGGCGGGAGAAAAGATTCTGACCTCCGCCGTGTTTCTGGTCGACTCCGAATCGCAAATGCGCGCCTCCTCCGGCGGCGGCGGGCATCATCATCACTAGTAGGTCAGGCTTTCCAGCCTGACAAGATATAGGTTTGATTGAAACTTCAGTCCTCAGTGTGAATTCCGTCAGGCTGGAAAGCCTGACCTACGTGAGCCGTGATCGAACGCATCATTGAGTTCTGCGCCAAGAACAAGTTCCTCGTCGTGGTGTTTACCGGCGTGGCCGTGGCTGCGGCGGTCCACTCGATGCGTTCCATCCCGCTCGATGCCATCCCCGACCTGTCCGATACGCAAGTCATCATCTATTCGCGTTGGGACCGCAGCCCTGACATCGTCGAGGACCAGGTCACCTATCCGATCGTCACGGCGTTGCTGGGTGCGCCCAAGGTCAAGGCAGTCCGCGCCTTCTCGGACTTCGGCTACTCGTACGTATATGTGATTTTCGAAGATGGGACCGATATCTACTGGGCCCGCAGTCGCACGCTGGAATACCTCTCGAAAATCCTGCCCCGCTTGCCCAAAGACGTACAAACGGAAATGGGGCCCGACGCCACCAGCGTCGGCTGGATCTACGAATACGCCCTGGTCGACAAGACCGGCCGGAATGATCTGGCGCAGTTGCGGACTTACCAGGACTGGTATCTGCGTTACCAGCTTCAGGCCGTGCCAGGCGTTGCCGAAGTGGCTTCGGTCGGCGGCTTCCAAAAGCAGTACCAGGTGAACGTCGATCCCAACGCCCTGCTGGCCTTCGATATTCCGCTGGCCAAGGTCGTGCAGGCCATCCGCGACGGCAACGACGACACCGGCGGACGGCTGGTGGAATTCAGCGGCTACGAATACATGGTCCGCGGTCGCGGCTATGCGCGCAGCATCAACGAGATCGAAGAAATCGTCGTCGGCGTCGACGGCCAAGGCACGCCGGTGCTGGTCAAGAACGTGGGGACGGTCACGTTGGGCCCGAACATCCGCCGCGGCATTGTCGACCTGGACGGCGAAGGCGACGTGGTGGGCGGGATCATCGTGATGCGCGCCGGCGAAAACGCATTGAAC
This sequence comes from Pirellulales bacterium, assembly GCA_035547635.1. Lineage (GTDB taxonomy): Bacteria > Planctomycetota > Planctomycetia > Pirellulales > JAICIG01 > JAICIG01. The sequence goes on along the minus strand of DASZUP010000437.1, from coordinate 16,563 downwards.
GTGATCGACCGCGTGAAGGACAAGATCAAAGAGCTGAAACCTTCGATGCCCAAGGGAGTCGAAGTCGTCGCCACCTACGACCGCTCGGAGTTGATCCGCCGCTCCATCGACACGCTCAAGGAAGAGCTGCTGCTGGAAATTACCATCGTTAGCATCGTCATTCTGGTGTTCCTCTGGCATATTCCTTCCGCCATCATTCCCATTCTGACCATTCCGGTTTCGGTGGCGTTGGCATTCCTTCCCATGTATTATATGGGGCTCACGTCAAACATCATGTCGCTGACCGGCATGGCCATCTCGATCGGCGTGCTCGTGGACGGGGCGATCGTGGAGGTGGAAAACGCGTACAAACGCCTGGAACAATGGATTGAAGGCGGACGCCAAGGCGACTTTCACGAAGTGCGGCTGAACGCCTTGAAGGAGGTAGGGCCGTCGGTCTTCTTTTCGCTGCTGGTGATCGCCGTGGCCTTCATGCCGGTATTCACGCTGGTCGACCAGGAAGGCCGGCTATTCAGGCCGCTGGCCTATACCAAGAACCTGGCGATGGCCATCGCCGCCTTGCTGGCCATCACGCTCGACCCGGCCATCCGGATGATGTTCACGCGGATGGACCCTTGGCGGTTCCGACCTCGCTGGCTGGCGAGTCTCGCCAATACCGTCCTGGTGGGCAGGTATTATCGCGAAGAGCGGCACCCGATCAGCAAGCGACTCTTCCAAATCTACGAGCCGGTCTGCAATTTCGTGTTGCGGCACAAAGTGGCGACGATCGTCTCGGCGCTGCTGCTCGTGCTGACGACGATCCCGGCTTATATGCAGCTGGGCTCCGAGTTCATGCCGCCTTTGTACGAAGGCGATCTGCTCTACATGCCCGTCACGCTGCCGGGCATTTCGGTCACCGAGGCGCGGGAACTGATGCAAACCATGGATCAGATCCTGATGGATACGCCCGAAGTCGAGCGGGTCTTCGGCAAGGCGGGACGGGCAGACACGTCGCTCGACCCGGCGCCGTTCTCTATGCTGGAGACGACCATCGTACTGAAGCCGATGTCCGAGTGGCGCAAAGTGCAGCGCTGGTACTCCGCTTGGCCGGAGTGGCTGCAAGTTCCGCTGCGACATATCTGGAGCGACCGGATTACGCCCGCGCAGTTGGAAGCGGAATTGGATCAGAAAATGCAGTTCCCGGGCGTGAGCAACGCCTGGACCATGCCGATCAAGGCCCGCGTCGACATGCTCTCGACGGGCGTGCGCACTCCAGTCGGCATCAAGATTATGGGCGCCGATTTGGACGAAATCCAACGCCTGGGAACGCACCTCGAAGCCATCCTCAAGCCTATCTCCGGCACGCGGAGCGTGTTCGCCGAGCGGACTGGCGGCGGCTACTTCGTCGATTTCGTGCTCAAACGCGAGGCGCTAGCCCGCTACGGCCTCACGATCAAGCAAGCGGAAGAAGTGATTGTTTCCGCCGTCGGCGGCGAGACGATCACCACGACGATCGAAGGGCGCGAACGATACTCGGTCAATGTGCGTTACGCCCGTGAACTGCGAGACAACGTCGACAAGCTCCGCCGCGTACTCGTGCCGACCACCACCGGCGCCCAGGTGCCGCTGGCCGAACTGGCCGAGATCAAGCTGGTCTCCGGCCCGGCTATGATCCGCGACGAAAATGCCCTGCTCACCGGCTATGTCTACGTCGACCTGGCCGGGCGCGACGTGGGCGGATACGTCGAAGATGCCAAGCGCGCGGTCGAACAGCAACTCGAGCTTCCCACGGGCTATTCCCTCGTTTGGAGCGGGCAATACGAGAACATGGTCCGCGTGAAGGAGCGGCTCAAGCTGGTTGTGCCCGTCACGCTGTTCCTGATCTTCGTACTGCTCTATATAAACACGCGCTCGGCCGTCAAGGCAGCCATCGTGATGCTGGCCGTGCCGTTCTCGCTGGTCGGCGCCGTCTGGTATCTCTGGCTGCTCGGTTACCACATGTCGATCGCCGTGTGGGTCGGCATGATCGCGTTGATGGGGCTCGACGCCGAAACCGGCGTATTCATGCTGCTGTTTCTCGACTTGTCCTACTACGACGCCGTGCGGCAGGGCAAGATGCGTACCTACGAGGATCTTCGCGAGGCGATCATTCACGGCGCCGTGAAGCGCGTGCGGCCCAAGATGATGACGGTCGTGGCGGCCATGATGGGCCTGGCCCCAATCATGTGGTCGTTAGGCACGGGCGCCGACATGATGAAACGCATCGCCGCGCCGATGATCGGCGGCCTGGTCACCAGTTTCGCTCTGGAACTACTGGTGTATCCCTGCATTTACGCCATCTGGAAATGGCGCTACGAAATGAAGCAGGGAACCGTCGACGTCAGCGAATTGCCGATTCCCGAGCTGCGCGGCCATTGAGCGGGCGCCGAAGCATCTGGCGGTGACGAGCACCAGGTGGCGGTGACGAGCATCACGATGAAGCCGATCGAACAGACGATACCCACGGTCAGTCCAAAGACCGCCCGGCCCATGCCGTGCTTTTCCGGATGTTTGCGAATATACACTTCGCGCAGACAAGGTCGATCGCCATGGCGTTTCCCTATCGAACGCCGCGCGGGCGGCGGCGCCAGTCTACGGCGCGCTCTGCCTGTTCGGCATTGGTCTGCGTATACTGGCGGCTTTCTCCCGACGCGTCAAGCAACTGAACGACCTGGATGACGTCCGTCTTCGTGTACGAGTATCTGACCGGCGGCGGTCTTCTGGCCGACGCACAAGCGGCTGCACCCTCGTCATTGCTGGCCGAAGGGAAAGCGATGGTTGCCGCGTTGGCTGCCGATTTCGTAGCGGCGGGAGCCGAAACAACGTGCTTACGAGATCGGCCCCTGGCTTCGTGGAGCCCTAGCGGCTGCCGAGCGGCAGACGTTGCCACCCCCGCACAGCACGCCGTAGCATTCGACCGTTTCGCGTCCGAAGCCGATTGGACCGTCGTAATCGCGCCGGAAATTGGCGGCGCCCTGGCGGAACGCTGCCGGCGAGTCGCTGACGTCGGCGGGCGTTTGCTAGGGCCCGCTGCAGACGTGATCAAACTGGCCTCAGACAAGCAAGCGACCGCCGAGTTCCTGGCAGCCGCCGGCATCCCTGTGCCAGAAGGAACGCTGCTGCCGCGCGGCGTGCCATGGCCGCGCGACTTCTCGTATCCGGCCGTCTGGAAGCCGCTCGACGGCGCGGGCTCGCAAGACGTGGTTTACGTCCGCCATCCGGACGAACCGCAACTCGCCCCCAGCCGACAACTCGGCCGCCTGGAACGTTTTTGTCCGGGCGTCCCGGCCAGCGTGGCATTGCTCTGCGGTCCTGGCGGTTTGGGTTGCGTCTTACCGGCCTGCCGCCAGCGTTTGAGCGACGATCGGCGTTTCGGTTATCTTGGCGGATCATTGCCGCTCCCGCATGAGTTGGAGCGCCGCGCTCAAACGCTTGCCAAGCGCATCAGGGCGGCGTTGTCCGGAGCGTTCGGCTATGTGGGAGTCGATCTGGTCCTAGGCGCTAGCGCCGATGGCGGAGACGACGTGGCGATCGAGGTCAATCCTCGGCTGACGACTTCGTACATCGGATTGCGGGCGGCGTGCGAGCAGAACCTCGCTGAGGCCATGCTGGAAGTCGCCCAAGGGCGAGAGCTTCGTTCTCCGATCGCATCTCACGCTGTCGCCTTCGAAGCCAACGGAGCAGTCGCATTCGAAACAGACGCCGCCGACAATTCGCAAATAACGTCCTGTGAAGGCAAGTTTTTAGCCACAGAGAACACCGAGGACACAGAAGAGATGGGCTAAAACCAGTCACGACCAGAGACACGGCGGGCAGATTGCAGTCGGGCAGATTGCAGACGGGCAGATTGCAGACGCACACATTCTCCTCTCTCGTGCCCTCGGTGATTTCTGTGGCCAAATCAATTCCGACTTTTTGTCAATCTAGTTAAACTTGGGCGTGCTTGGGCTCTTGATTGCAAACTGTTGGAGTAGTGCAGGCGTCATCGCATGCCGTCCTTGAAATGCCGCGAACAAAGCAAATGACGACCGATTCCTCTCACGCCCCCCTGCCCTTTCGAAAAGCCTACGCCAGGCTCGCCGTGGAACGAAAGGCGGCGATGCGATGAGCCGCTGGCTGGCCCTTGATGTCGGCGGCGCCCACTTGAAAGCGGCGGACGGCCTCGGCTTCGCCGCATCGCAATACTTTCCGCTGTGGCAAAAGCCGGACGCCCTGGCCGGCGCGTTAGCGGCGCTCATCGCCCAGTCGCCGCCGGCGGATCGGTTGGCCGTGACGATGACGGGCGAACTGGCCGACTGCTTTGCCACCAAGGCCGAGGGGGTGGCGGCGATCCTGGCGGCGACGGAAAACGCGGCGGGCGGCCGCAAGATTTGCGTCTATCTCGTCGATGGCTCCTACGTTGCTCCGCACCAGGCGCTTGAGCAACCGTTGCTCGCGGCGGCTTCCAACTGGCGCGCCTTGGCCCAGTTTGCAGCTCGCTACGCACCGGAAGGCAGCGGACTGTTGATCGATATCGGCTCCACCACCTGTGATCTGATCCCGCTCGTCGACGGCCGCCCATGCGCCACAGGGCATACTGACCCAGAACGGCTGGCTGCCGGAGAACTCGTGTACACCGGAGTGACTCGCAGCCCCGTGTGCGCCGTGGCGTCTGCGTTGCCTTGGCGAGGAAAACAGGTTCCGACGGCCCAGGAGTTGTTTGCCACCACCTGGGATGCCTATCTGACAATGGGCGAGTTGCCGGAAGAGCCGGATAGTCGCCACACGGCCGACGGACGCCCGGCAACAAAACAGGCCGCGCGGGACCGGCTGGCACGCTCGATCTGCGCCGACCGCCAGATGTTCGACGATGCGGACGCCTTAGCCGCCGCGACGGCGATCGCCCGAGCACAATCGGCCCGGCTGGCCCTCGCCGCGCAAGGCGTGGTGCGGCGTTTGCCGTCCGCACCTGAGACCATCATCGTTTCCGGGCAAGGCGAGTTTCTGGCCCGACAACTGCTCCAACGCATGAGGCTGCAGGCACGGGTTGTCTCGCTTAATGATGAGCTGGGAGCGGATTTATCGCGCGCCGCCCCCGCGCACGCCCTGGCGGCGCTTGCTCGAGAAGCGTATCCGTAATGCTGACCCGCGAGCCAACCCGCCCAATGTCGCGCGTCGTGAAATTAGGGGGCAGCCTGCTCGACTTGCCCGCCCTGGCCATGCGGCTTCGAGATTGGCTGGAGCGGCAAACGCCGGCATCGACGGCGTTGATTGTTGGCGGGGGGCGGCTGGCCGACGTGCTGCGAGAGGCGGACCGCCTGCACGGACTGGGCGAGTCGGCTTCGCATTGGCTGTGCCTTCGCGCGATGACGATTCACGCCGAAATGCTGGCGGCCATGCTGCCTGAAGCATGTCTGATTCGTTCGCTCGCCGATTGGCGAACTCGGCCGCCCGCCTCGCTCTCGATCCTTGATCCATGGAGCTTCATGCGAGAGGAAGAACCGCGGTTGCCGGGCGGCGCGCTACCGGAGAGTTGGCTGGCGACCAGCGACTCGATCTCCGCCCGTTTCGCCCGGGGCGCCGACGTTGACGAGCTTGCGTTGTTGAAATCCGAATTGCCGCCCTCCGGCGCCACGTTGGCCGAAGCGGCGCAAGCGGGGTATGTGGACCCATTGTTGCCCCGCTTCGGCGGCGATTTGCCGGCAATTCGCTGCGTGAACTTGCGAGCCGACGACTTCCCCGAGCGTGTCTGGCGCATCTCTGGCCGCTGATGCGTTGCGCCAGCGAGGGGTTGCTTTACAGCCGCTCATCAATTCCACATACTAGGCCCCTGCGCGGGCAAAGGCGGGCCGAAGGCCGCGAGGGCCGGAGAGCACGGAAGGAGCAAACACGGATGGCGCGATTATCGATGAACGAAATGACGACCTATCGTTGGTCGTTTGAAGAGGACGTCGCGCAATACGCGAGTGCAGGCATCCAGGGGATCGGCGTCTGGCGGCAAAAACTCTCGGATTTCGGCGAAGAAAAGGGGATCGAGCTGCTGGTCGAAAGCGGGCTGCAGGTTTCCAACCTGCTCTGGGCGGGCGGCTTCACCGGCAGCGACGGGCGGACGCTGCGGGAAAGCATTGAAGACGCCGAAGAAGCCGTGCGGTTGGCGGCCGAAATGAAGGCCGGCTGCCTGGTGGTCTACAGCGGCGGACGCGCAGGGCACACCCACAATCATGCCCGCCGGCTCGTTAAAGAGGCGTTGAAGGAATTAGCGCCGCTAACGGACGAGCTGAACGTGACGCTGGCTTTGGAACCCATGCATCTCGGCTGCGCGACGGAATGGACCTTTCTGACGAGCCTCGAAGATACCTTGGCGCTCTTGGATCTGGTCGGAAATCCGCGTTTAAAGCTGACATTCGACACTTACCATCTGGGCCACGCCCCGCAACTCGTCGAACGCCTGTCGGAAGTGGCCGACCGGATCGCCGTGGTCCACTTGGGCGACGGCAAAGCGCCGCCCAACCACGAGCAAAACCGCAGCCGCCTGGGCGAAGGGGCGATCCCGCTCAAAGAGATCGTCGGCGCCTTGACCGCCGCCGGTTATGATGGCTTTTACGACGTGGAACTGATGGGGGAAGACATCGAAGCCGCCGATTACCACGATCTGCTCGTGCAGTCGAAAGAAGCTTTTGAGCAGCTCTTTTCCTAAAATTCCGCTTGCAACCTCTGCCGGGGCAAGTCAGAATAGGGGCATGAATTCGCGACCTGCTTTTTATTTTGGCTATTGGTTTAGCTTTACCCCGTCGGGTCGCGGGGCCGGAGGAGGTTTGTAAGCTAACAACCTCAATCTGAGCGACACAACAAGCCCTGTGACCCGAGCGGTCCCAGGGCTTTTTTTATGCTTTGCCCCCGAGAGTAGATCGAACCCAAGGTTCAGGAGTTTCTTGCCGTGATCGTAGTTATGAAGCGCGACGCCAAGCCGGCGGAGGTCGAACACATGGTCGAAAGAGTCGAAGGAATGGGACTGAAAGCCCACGTACTGCGCGGCGTCGAGCGGACGGTGATCGCCGCCATCGGCGCCGAGCGAGACGGCCTCAAGGAATCGCTCGAAAGCGGTCCGGGCGTGGCCGAAGTCATGCCGATCCTGGCGCCCTATAAAATTGCCAGCCGCGAGGTTAAGAGCGAGCCGACGGTGGTTTCCGCGGGCGGCTTGCAGGTCGGCGGAGTCCATTTGGGCGTGATTGCCGGTCCGTGCTCCGTGGAGAACGAAGAACAAATCATGGCCTGCGCCAGGGCCGTCAAAACAGGCGGAGCGACGGCCTTGCGCGGCGGCGCTTTCAAGCCGCGCACCAGCCCTTACAGCTTCCAGGGACTGAAGGAGGAAGGCCTGAAACTGCTGGCCGCGGCCCGCGAGGAAACGGGTCTGGCGGTCGTCACCGAGGTTTTGGCGACTGAAGACGTGGAGCTTGTCGCCCGCTACGCCGACGTGCTCCAGATCGGCGCACGGAACATGCAAAACTATCGGCTGCTGGAAGCCGTCGGCAAGGTGCAGCAGCCGGTGCTGTTGAAACGAGGCGCCTGCGCCACCATGGAAGAACTCTTGCTCGCCGCAGAGTACATTCTCGACGCGGGCAACCAGAACGTCATGCTCTGCGAACGCGGCATTCGCACCTTCGAATCGCACACGCGTTTCACGCTGCCGCTGGCTTCCGTGCCGTACTTGCACGCCAAGACGCACCTGCCGGTAGTCGTCGATCCGAGCCACGGAACGGGACATACCTATCTGGTGCCGCAGATGGCGGCGGCCAGCGTTGCCGCCGGGGCAGACGGGTTAATTCTCGAGGTTCACCCGGATCCGGAAAACGCGATGAGCGACGGCTATCAATCGCTCAACTTCGAGCAGTTCGAACAAACCATGGCCTTGTGCCGCAAAGTGGCCGACGCGCTCGGAAAACGCATGTAGACCGGCAGAAGGGGGGTAAAGTCAAGGGGCATGGCCTCCGCGCCTCAAGTCGGATCACATGAACAGCCGTCGAAAATCCAGGATTTGCAGTTACCTTACAAATCCTTCAGCTGTCGGCGACGGCGGCTGAACACACTTGCCAAATGTCTGAACTACATTTAACATAATTAATGGCGTAGTGAATTCAGGGGCGGAGCAGTCAAGAGGCAGGCTGCCGCCCTCGTGCGACGCAGATTGCCGCGTGGCGCGAAGGCGACGGAAAACGCGCGCCGAACGGAACACGAGAAGACCCGCCGCCGGCAGCAACGTGTGTCAGGCTGTCGGCTCCCACTCCGCGCCGAGTCCCCACCACCCGGAACATTGCCGCCGTTTGCTTCACCGCATGCTTGCGGCTGGCTTACGTTCCATCGTCTTCGCCAGGAACTTCACATGTCTCACCTAACGTCGCAACCTGCCAAGCGGGGCTTTACCCTGGTCGAGTTGCTGGTCGTCATCGCCATCATCGGCATCTTGATCGCCCTGTTGTTGCCGGCCGTACAGGCGGCGCGCGAGGCGGCCCGCCGTTCGCAGTGCGTGAACAACTTGAAGCAGCTCGGCATCGGCCTGCAGAACTACCACGACATCCACCGCTCGTTCCCCATCCGCCAGGGCGGAACCAATTGCTACGGGTCGCCCTATCACGACGGCAACTGCATCCGCGCCAGTGCTTTCGTCGGCTTGCTGCCATTCATCGAACAGCAGGCGGCCTTTAACATCATCAGCTCGGGCGGCTACGGCGCCCCGCCCTACGGTCCGGCGACAAACATTCCTTGGTACGGCTGGGAGATCCAGCCGCCCAGCTTCATCTGCCCTTCGGACACCCGTCCGGCGCCCACTCCCGTACCCAATACAACGATCGGATCGGGAACGTTCGGCGAAGTGAACTACGCCTTCAGTCACGGCGACACGATCACGGCGAACGGCCAGTCGAGTTCCAACCGGGGCATGTTCTGCTACACCACGTCGGTCCGTATTTCGCAGGTCACTGACGGCCTGAGCAACACCATTGCCATGAGCGAGCGCCTGCGAGTCAATTTCGCCGCCGGCGCCAGCACGAACGCGAGCGTCAAATATGGCGCCGCAACCGCTTCGTTCATTACCGGCGTGTTCCCGCAGGCCAGCCCCGGGCAATGCTTGTCAGTCGCAAACGGACCGTTTTATGCTACGCCGTCGCAAGTCAACGGCCTGTTCGGCACCATGTGGTGCGACGGACCGGTGCGACGCTGCGGTTTTACCACGGTCCTACCGCCGAACTCGCCCTCATGCGTCAGCTCGGATAACAACGGCAACTACAACGGCTCGGGCGTGATCTCGCCTACCAGCAACCATCCGGGCGGCGTCAATGGCGTGATGGCCGACGGCTCGGTCCGCTTCGTCAATGAAGCGATCAACACCGGAAACCTCGGGTACTCGGAAGTCTCGAGCGGACCGAGTCCGTATGGCGTGTGGGGCGCCATGGGCACGAAAGCCGGCGGCGAAACCTCCGGCGACTTGGGCGGCTGACGCCGCAGCTCGGGCGAACGAGATTTCAATCGCCCGCCCTAGCTCGCTTCTCATTGAACCGCGTCGCCCCGGCGCTCCAGGGCGACGCGGTTCTTGATTTGATAACGTCTTGCCAGCCGGGGCGCCGCAAGGCGTTCATCGACAGCATCTCGCCCCCTGCCACGCGACCCATTTGGGTTGGAGCAAGCGCGCAGCTCCCGCTATGATAGAATCTTCGAGAGCGTGTGCAGGCGGCCGCATCCGGTTCGAATACCTGCTCCGCCCGCGACCGCTAGACGTATTCCGCCTCCGAACGATTTCCTGATTGCCTTGGCAAGCCCCCATGTCAGCCCCTCGACGCCATTCTCAACGACGACCGGCACGCCCCGGCCCTTCGCCTGCCGGCCGCGTCCGGTCGTACGCGGCGGCGCCTGATAACGCCGCTACTGGAGGCGAGCGGCTGCAGAAGGCGATGGCGGCGGCCGGGGTCGGCAGCCGACGCCATTGCGAAGAACTAATTGCGGCCGGCCGAGTGGAAGTGGACCGAAAAGTCGTCCGGGAACTCGGCGCCAAGGTCGACTCGGCCCATCAAGAGATCCGCGTCGACGGCCAGCCGCTGAAAAAGGTTAAACGGGTCTACTTCCTGGTCAATAAGCCGATCGGAGTCGTTTCAACCAATTTCGACCCCTCCGGAAGGCCCCGGGTGATCGACCTGTTCCCAAACATCCAGGAGCGGCTGTTTACCGTCGGGCGGCTGGATCTCTCCAGCGAAGGGTTGATGCTGGTGACCAACGACGGCCAACTGGCCAACGAGCTAGCGCATCCTCGCTACGGCGTGGAGAAAACCTATCACGTCCTGGTTGCCGGCCAACCGGCCCCGGAAGTGCTGAGGCAGTTGCGGCACGGCGTTCGCCTGGCCGAAGGAGTGGCGCATGTGGTGAGCGTGAAGATTAAGTCCGCCCTGAAACAGAGCACGCTGCTGGAGCTTGTGCTGAACGAGGGCCGTAATCGCGAGATCCGCCGCTTGTTGGCCAAAGTGGGCCACAAGGTGCTGAAACTCAAACGCGTGGCGCTGGGCGGCGTGCGACTAAAGGACCTGCCGCCCGGCGAGTTCCGCCGGCTCCGGAGCGATGAGCTAAAAAAGCTGCGAGAGCGATCCCGGCCGGCTCGGCGCCCCCGATCGACTGACACGCTGGAAACCACGGGAGATTCAGCAAAGCCGGAGCCTTCGAAAGTCGCCCGCAGCTCCTCAGCTCGGGGAGCCAAGGGCCCCGCGGCAAAGCCCAGCCGGCCGCCCGGAAAAAAATTCCGGACGGCGTCTGCGCGGGGCGGCGCCGAACAGCGCAGTAGCCGTGGCTCAAAGGGACGCCGCTCGAAAGGGCGCCGACCGTGAACGAAGCCCTATCTCCTCACGCGGCCACGTTCGCTGATCGGGCCTGGTTCGGGTCGGTAAGGGTATTGGAAAACGTCCAACTCGCCCGCGACACGTACCGCTTACGCATCCATTGCCCGCAAATCGCCGAGCGAATCACGCCCGGGCAGTTTGTCATGCTCCGGTTGGCCGGCTACGATGACCCGCTGCTCGGCCGCCCGCTCGCCCTGTACGACACCGTGCTCGACGACAGCGGTCGGCCGGTTGCGGTCGACATCGTTTACCTGGTGGTGGGCAAACTGACCCGCAAGCTGGCGGGCCTCGCGAGCGGCCAGTCGCTGGAAGTCTGGGGCCCGCTGGGCAATGGCTTTCCCCCGCAGTCCGCCGAGCATTTGATCATGGTGGCAGGCGGCATTGGCCAAACCCCGTTCGTCGCGTTGGCCCAGGAGTATCTCGGCCGACGCTCCTACGGGACGCAGCGGCGACAAGTTCCCCAGGCGGAGCAGGTCACGCTCTGCTACGGGGCCCGAAATCGCGATTATCTGGCCGGCGTGGCGGATTTCGAGCGGCTGGGAGTTTCCGTCCGAATCAGTACCGACGACGGCTCAGCTGGCCACAAAGGTCTCGTTACCGAGTTGCTGCGTCAGACCCTGGCCGAGTCCGCGAAGGTCTGTCGCGTAGTCTGCTGCGGGCCGGAGCGGATGATGGAAGCCGTCGTAGAAATCGCCGGGCAGAGCGGAATTGCCTGCCAGGTCTCGCTTGAAACGCCGATGGCCTGCGGAATCGGCATCTGCTTCAGCTGCGTCGCCAGGGTGCGTCAGGCGTCAGGCGGCTGGGATTATCGCCGCACCTGTGTGGAAGGCCCCGTATTCGACGGGTCGGAAATCGCCTTTTAGGCGTTCTTGCAGTTCCCCAGAGCGAAATTAATCGCCGCCCAGACCATCGGAGGCCCGCGTTCCGCGCCCCGCAAGTAGGCGCCCGTCCAGTGGGCCTGGGTGAAGGCCGTTCTCAGGCGGCGGGCGCCTGCTTGGCGCGTTTGATGGCAGCGGAAAGCCGCGATTTCATGCGTCCAGCGGCATTCGCATGAATGACGTTCTTGGCTGCAGCCTGGTCGAGTTTTTTGGCCGCCAGGCGAAAGTTGGTTTCTGCAACGGCCAATTCCCCTGCCGCAATGGCCTCGCGGACCTTGCGAATGACGGTTTTCAAGGTCGACTTGTTGGCTCGGTTACGAGCGCGGCGAACAAGGCTCTGGCGGAGACGCTTCTTGGCACTGGCAATGTTGGGCATGATCGAGACGGTTAAGGAGTTTGAGTAATCCGGGGCTGCCGCTCCCGGGGTCAGTCGGAACTCGTATCATCGCGTAATGCCGGCAGTTTGTCCAGCCGTGCCCCGACGTCTTTGTAGCCGAAATCGAGGCCGGCCAGCGTGGTCAGGTGCTTTTCGGCCGCCTCCCAATCCTTGAGACGGTCCATGGCCAGCGCCCCAGCCAGGTAGATTGCCTGCTTTTTCTGGTCCATTTCGCGTTCGCTAAGGGCCTCGATCGCCTGTTCGTAGTTGCTCAAGGCCAACTTGTATTGCTTGATCGCCTCGAAACTGGCGCCCAAATACAAAAAGACCATGCCGCGGCGTTTCACGTCGGCGCGGGCTTCCTGCAGCACGGTGATGGCCTCGTTGAACTTCTTGGCCCGCTGCAGGCGGACCCCCAACTCGTACTTGAAGCCCAAATTGTTCGGGTAGCGTTCGCAACGGTTGCGATAAGCCTCCATTTCCTTGTTATTCAATTCAGTCTTGAACTGCTGATACAAGGCGGCCGACTCAGGCGTCTTTTCCGCCTGAGCCTTCTTCTCGGCTACCAACAACTGGTGCCGGGCGGCCCGCAACTCCGCGTCTTCGAGGCGTTCGCGCATCTCGATGCTGTTACCCGATGCATCGACCCCGCGCTGCAAAACCTCGATGGCCGGCTCGAACCGATCTTCCTTCAAATGCAGGTCGGCCAGTTCCAGGTAGAGCGATAAATTCGAGGGATCCTTCTTGATCCGCTTTTCCAACAGCTCTTCGGGCGAGGCGGCCATGCCAGCGCGGCCTTGCCGCTCGGCCTGGGCCTGCTTGTCAGCCATGACCTGGGTGCTGCTCTCGGCATCTTCATAGCCCCCTTTGTGAATCGTTTTTTCGACCGAGAGATTGGAGATGGAGCGATGCGCCTCCTCGTCGTTGGGCTTAGCCTGTTGGACTCGCATCCAGCAGGCAATGGCCTGATCGAAATGCCCTTGCTTGCCCAGGGCTCGACCCAACAACCGGTTCGTCTCTGGATCCTTGATGTCGGCATCGAGCGCGGCCTTGAGATAGACCAACTCCGCCTCGTCGAACTGAAGTTGGTTGCAGGCCTCGGCCATATCAGCCAAGGTGGAGGTGTCCCAGGGATTCAATTCCAACACCTTCAAGCCGCCGGCGATGACCCCGGTCCAGTCTTTCTTTCGGGCGGCGTTCTTGACCGCCGTCTTCGATGTGGCGGAGCGGACGGCGGCCAGTTTCGCGCCGGTTTTATTGTTGTTATACTTTTTCTGCAGGTTCGCCAGGTAGTTCTGCGCGTAGAGCAGGTTGGCCGGATCGCCGAGCACGCACTGCGTGAACATCTGCGTGGCATAGTCATATTGGCCTTGCGCAGAGCTTTTGCTGCCGTGCTCGAAACACTGCTGCAACATGCGTCGTTTCGCCGGCGGAATCGGCTGGCGGCCGGGAGAATCTTCAGTTGCCATGCTGTCCCTCGCGGTGAAACGCTATGTAAAGGAAAAAAAGCGAATCTCGGAAACGCCGCAAGACTCGCGCGTACCGGCCAAAGAATCGTGCCGTCGCTAAATCTGTCATTATTCTAACAGCCTGCGGCGCCAACACAACGCAACTTCCCCGCCTGCCATGGCCGACTCCGCTTCCGCTCGCTCCCGCCGCGTTTACCTCGTCGGCGCCGGCCCCGGCGCACCGGGATTAATCACGCTGCGCGGGGTGGAGTGCCTGCGACAGGCCGATCTGGTGCTGTACGATTACCTGGTCAATCCGCGCTTGTTGCGTCACATGAAGCCCGGCGCCGAAGCGGTTTGCCTCGGCCGGCACGGCAGCCAGCGCCTGCTGACGCAAGACGAAGTCAACCAGCGAATCGTAACGGCGGCCCAGTCCGGCAAGACCGTCGTGCGGCTGAAATCGGGCGATCCCGCCATCTTCGCTCGCGCCGCCGAGGAAATCGACTGCCTGACGGCGGCCGGCATCGACTTTGAAGTCGTGCCCGGCATCACCGCAGCGTTGGCGGCGGGCAGTTACGCCGGCATTCCGGTAACCCATCGCGACATCGCGTCCGCCGTGGCCTTGGTGACCGGCCACGAACAACACGAAAAAAAGACTTCCGCACTCGACTATTCGGCCTTGGCCTCGTTTCCCGGCACCCTGGTGTTCTACATGGGCGTGACTAGCGCGCCGGCCTGGACGCAGGCCTTGCTCTCGGCGGGTAAACGCGGCGACACGCCCGTGGCCATCTTGCGGCGTTGTTCCTGGCCCGATCAATCGACGGTTCGCTGCCGGCTTGACCAGGTCGCCGACGAAGTGGTCGCTCGCCGCATTCGCCCGCCGGTGCTATTTATCGTGGGAGACGTGGCTCGCCTGGAAGCGACCACGTCGTGGTTCACCAGCCGCCCTCTGTTTGGCCGGCGCGTGCTGGTCACACGACCTTCCAGCCAGGCGGAGTCGCTCTGCGAGCGACTGGAAGATCTAGGCGCCGACGTGTTGCTGCAACCAGCCATCAAAATCGCCGAGCCGGAAGATTGGCGACCGGTCGACGAGGCGCTTGCGCAACTCGACCGCTATGATTGGCTCGTCTTCTCCAGCGCCAACGGCGTGCAGTTTTTGCTCGAACGGCTCTGTCAACGGCACGCCGACCTGCGCCGCTTGGGCCGCGTCAAGCTGGCGGCCATCGGACCCGGCACCAGCGAAGCCCTGGCAGCCTGGCGTCTCCGCGCGGATCTTGTCCCGGCTGAATACCGGGCCGAAGCGCTGGCGGAAGCCTTGGCGGCAGACGCTGACGGGCGTCGCTTCCTGTTGGCCCGGGCAAGCCGTGGACGCGAAATTCTAGCCGAGCGTCTGCGCGCCGCCGGCGGACAGGTTGACCAGGTCGTTGTCTACCAAAGCATCGACACACAATCGGCTGAGGCGACCGTCTCAGCGGCGCTGGCCGAGGGCCGCATCGACTGGATCACCGTGACCAGTTCCGCCATTGCCCGCTCGCTGGCCGCGCTGTTCGGCGACGACTTGCGGCGTGCTCGACTGGCCAGCATCAGCCCCATTACCTCGGCCACGCTGCGCGAGCTCGGCTATTCTCCCGACGTCGAAGCGCGTGAATATGACATCGCTGGACTGGTCGACGCCATCTGCGCCGGCCCGTCGTAATGGCGATGTGTTTTCGCGACCGGCACGACTGTCATAAATACCCAACCTTCGCACTCCCTGCAGCTCTCGTATTTAATCCAGTTCAGAGGGCCAGATGCCGATCCTAATCGATGTACAAGGGAAGGATTGCATATTCGGCTCCCGGAGACGCCTGCTATGCCTCAATTGTCGCCGTGCGGCACGTCAGTGATCTCGATTGACATTTCCCGTCAGCACGGCGAATCGTCGGGCCGCCTGGCATCGGAAGCGCTCACGCGATTGAACGACCGCCAGCTTGCCGCCACTCTGACGCTCGACCTCGCCGCCGATTCCCATTGGCTTGAAGCGGAGGGCGAGAACCTCGCGGGGCATGAGCTTGCCATCCTCGCCGGCGAGGACTGGTACTCGGTCAGCAACCGTCGCGGCCAGTTCTCCCAAGGGCTCTCCCGCCATGTCCAGCAAGCGCGGGAATCAGGCTATAGCCCGACGACTCTGGCGTTGCCGGCAGGGCATCTTCCCGAGCATTTGGATCTGTTGATAAAGCACGGAATTTCAGCCGTGCGGACCGTGAGGAGCGGAAGCGTCCGCAGCCGCTGGACGTGGGGCCGAGCCAGGCGTGAGACGCTCGCCCGCGACCTCCAGCCGCAATCGCTGCGGTGGGGGCTATGGGAGTTCGGCCGCTCGCTCGCACTGCCCGAAGAAGGGACGCGGCGAGTAGCGCGTGAGATCGCTGCCGCCGGGGCCGAAGCGGGCCTGGTGCAAATCTCCGTCGACCTGGCGCGGTTGGCCAGCCAGGGCGCTGCCGGCTGGAAACAATTCGACCAGGTGCTGGAGCGCCTGGCATGCCAGCGTCAGCAGCAGGCGATTGAAACAATGACGTTCGCCAGCGTCGTGGCGGGGCTGTCCCGCACGCGTCATGCGTCCCCGGCGCACTCGATTCTGCGTCCGGCTGCCTGATCGATTGATCCGCACAGACTACGCGACACACGCCTGCGATCATCGCGAGAGGCCGTCGGGCCTGCCGCTGGCAATACAGGGGCGCGTTGCAGCAAGAACGGGGTAGCGTCCCCGCTCAGGGCAGCTCTCGATAAGTTGACCAGCTCATATAGGCCAACAGCACGGAGCAGACGACAAATCCGATATCCATCACCGGCTCTGCCCCGCTGAAGGGGAACTTCAAGGCCAAATCGAGTCCGAACAATAGCAGCAACAGGACGGCAACGACCATCCCGGAGATGCTCAAGGCTTTCGGCATCGGCGTATCTTCCTCAAGGAGCAAAAGCAAAGTCGGGCTCGCGAACCGGCGCCCCTT
>DASZUP010000436.1:0-3643 GCA_035547635.1 Pirellulales bacterium | reverse complement strand
CAGCGTGCCCGAGAAATACGCCGGGCTGCCGGCCGGGACGCGGGCCACGCAGTTGCCCAGCCCCGACGTCGACAATTACTTCCTCAAGGTCTTCGGCCAACCGGCGCGTGAGACGGCCTGCCAGTGCGAGCGTTCCAGCGAGTCGAACCTGTCGCAGGCCTTGCAGATGATCAACGGACCGCTGGTGCACGGCAAGGTGCGGGACGAAAAGAACCGCTTGCGCACTCTGCTGAAGGCCGGCAAGAGCAACCAGGACGTAATCACCGAGTTGTACCTGGCCGCTTTTGCGCGTAAGCCGAGCGAGCCGGAAATGACCGCCGCGGTGAACCACATTACCGCCAGCGGCGACCAGGTCCGCGGCCTGGAAGACGTCTGCTGGGCGCTGCTCAACGCCAACGAGTTCTTGTTCCAACATTAACCTAAAGCCCGAATGCTCTCGGCGAGCCGGAGGCGTGAGCCTCCGGGTTTGCGAATCGCCGCGGACGAACGCTGTCGACTGAAACATGCCTGCGTCGGCAAGTGGCCGACACGGGCATGACACACCAAGTTCCTACCTGCCAACTTCGACTTTTCACGGTGAATCGCATGCGTGTTCTTGCCTCCTTCCGTTGGGCCGTTGTGATCGGCGGCGCGCTGCTTGCGGCCTGCATGCTTGGCGCCGCTGCGGCGCATGCACAAGCCCCCGCGCCGGTCAGCTTTTCCAAGGACATCGCGCCGATCCTGATCAAAAGCTGCCAGGCCTGTCACGGAACGGCCGATCCGAAGGGCGGCTACCAGGTGGTCAACTTCACCGCAGTGATGAAGGCGGGCGATTCGGCGGCGGCGCCCGCCACGCCGATGAAACTGGACGACAGCGAGATCTTCCGTCTCGTTAGCTCCCAAGACAAAGACGAACGGATGCCGAAGGACGGCGACCCTCTGCCGGCCGAACAGGTCGCGCTGATCAAGCGTTGGATTGAAGAGGGCGCCAAGTTCGACGGCCCGGATCCGAACGCGGCCATCGCCTCGCTCGTGCCCAAGGCGCCGCATCCCGCCGCGCCAGAAGCTTATCGCGTAGCGATGCCCGTCACGGCGTTGGCGTTCCGCCCGGATGGCCAGGAACTGGCGGTCGGCGGATACCACGAGATTTCCATCTGGAACCCGGCGGACGGGGCGCTGCTCCGCCGCATCGGCAATGTCGACCAGCGCACGTACGGCCTGGCCTACAACAAGGAAGGCACGCTGCTTGCCGCCGCCAGCGGCACTCCGGGCGTGTCGGGCGAGGTCCAGCTGTTTGACCCCAGCACGGGCGCCGTGGTCAAAGACCTGGGCGCGATGTCCGACGTGGCCTTTGACGTAGCCTTCAACCCGGCGGGCAACAAGCTGGCCGCCTGTTCGGCCGACCGCTCCATTCGCATCTACGACGTGGCCAGCGGTAAGGAAGAGAAGCTGATCGAGGATCACGCCGACTGGGTGATGGGCATTGCCTGGAATCACGACGGCACGCGGCTCGCTTCGGCCAGCCGCGACAAAACGTGCAAGGTGTTCGACGCCGTCAGCGGCGATTCGCTGGCTACCTTCCCCGGCCATGGAGAGCCCGTCTACGGCGTCTCATTCAGCCCCGACGGCGCGCTCGTATATAGCGCCGGCGGCAACAAGAAGATTCACGTCTGGAAGCCGACCGACGGCGCCAAGACGGCGGATATCGCCGGCTTTGGCGGCGAGGTATTCAAGGTGCTCGTCCGCAACGACATGGTCTTCAGTTGCTCGGGCGACAAGACGGCCCGGCAGCACAAGACGGCCGACCGCGCCCAGGTGCGCAGCTTTGCCGGCCACAAGGATTGGGTTTATTGCTTGGACGTCAACGAGCCGACAAAGCGCTTGGCCACCGGCAGCTTCGACGGCGAAGTTCGCGTCTGGAAACTGGAAGACGGCGCCGCGGTTTCGACGTTCAAGGCCGCACCCGGGCTGCAGCCGGCGGCCACGGCTGCGAAATAGCGGCTCGCAGGAGCGTCGGCTTGCACGGACGCAGGCTTAAGTAGCTACGCTTTCGCCAAGCGTAAGGCGGAAGTTCAACGTCGATCAACGGGTCCAGCAAGAGGCGAGAACCGCGACTATGCCCCATCCGCCCTTTCGTCTGCCGCGTCGCAACTTCCTGGGTCTGGGCCTCGCCGCCGGCGCGTCGGCGTTTGCTCCCGGCGCTGCGAACGCGACGGGCACTGCGCCGCGACGCGGTCGTGCGAAGAACGTCCTGATCATATTCGAGCAGGGCGGGCTGTCGCACATGGATACCTGGGATCCCAAACCCCAGGCCGTGGCCGAGCACCGCAGCCCGTTCAAGCCGATCGATACCAACGTGCCGGGCATGCAGTTCACGGAACTGCTCAAGCACACGGCCCGCCACGCGGACAAACTGGCCGTGATTCGCTCGATGCACCACCGCATCAGCGTCAGCGGCCATCCTGACGGCACGCAATACCTGCTGGCCGGGGCGCGGCCCGGCGGACCGCTGGTCATGCCCGACGTTGGCAGCGTGGTGGCCAGCGTAATCGGCACGCCTTGCGGATACCTGCCGCCGTACATCATGGTTCCCGGCAACAGCGAGCAGGCCTATAACGCCACCAATGGGTTTCTCTCGCCGGGCCACAAGGTGTTCAAGACCACGGGCCGCGATCTGTCCGATCCGAACTGGCGCGTGCCCGACTTGCGCCTGCTGGACGGGATTGCGCCGGAGCGGTTCCGCGACCGGCGAGATCTGTTGAGCCGGCTGAACCTTGGTCTCGTGGCGACGACGCCCGGCATGCCGGCCACCGCCATGGATGATTTCTACGGCCAGGCCTTCGATCTGCTGACCAATCCCAAGACGCAGGCGGCCTTCGATTTCAAGAGCGAGTCCGACGCCGTCCGCGACCGTTACGGCCGGGGCCATCGCGGGCAGTGTTACCTGCTGGGCCGCCGACTGATCGAACAGGACGTGCGGTTCGTGATCGTCGACGTGCGCGAGCCGGAAACGAAAGACACGCCCGGCGGCTTCAACATGAACTGGGACCATCACGACTTCATCTACGCCTCGGGCTCGTGCGGCACGGTGCGAGATAAGGCGGGGGGCGAAGGACGTTACGGCATCGCTCATCACTGCATGATGGGCAGCACCGACCAGGCCTTTGCCGCTTTGATTGAAGACATGCACCAGCGCGGTTTGCTGGAAGAAACGCTGGTGGCCTTTGTCACGGAGTTCGGCCGCACGCCGAAACTGAACAAGTTCCAGGGCCGCGACCACTGGACCAACGCCTACAGCATCGCGTTCGCTGGCGCCGGAGTGCGCGGCGGTCAGGTGATTGGCCGCACCGACCGCGACGGCGGCTTCGTGCAGGACCATCCTCACACGCCCGACGACTATGCCGCCACGCTCTACGAATTTCTCGGCATGGACCGAGAGCAACCGATCTTTACGCCCGACAACCGCCCCGTCTACCTGGCGAAGGAAGGCGAGTTCATCGAGGAGCTGCTCTGACGTTACGGATTGGGCTGCGTCGAAGGGCTTTGGGTGGCCGGGGGCGCGGTCTCCATTGCGGGCTCGACCTGGCCGGGCGGCGTATTGCGGGTCTGAGGCGGATACGCGTAGCCGTAGTTATTGAACAAGGGGCGCCCTTCCGCATTCTTA
>DASZUP010000435.1:0-2841 GCA_035547635.1 Pirellulales bacterium | reverse complement strand
ATACAAGGCCATCGGCAAGCAGCTTTCCTGCATCCTGGTCGACAATGGCTTGCTGCGGCAGGCGGAAGAAGCCGCCGTGATCCGCGAGTTCTCCGGCCACTTCCAGACCGACTTGCACGTGGTCAAAGCGGAAGATCGCTTTCTGGCCGCCCTGGCGGGCATCATCGATCCGCAGGAAAAGCGGCGCCGCATCGGCCGCGCGTTCATCGACTGCTTCGCCGATGAAGCCGCCAAGATTGACGGCGCCGAGTTCCTGGCGCAAGGCACGCTTTACCCAGACGTCATCGAGAGCGGCGCCGCAGTCGACGGCCCCGCCGCCACGATCAAGCTGCACCACAACGTCGGCGGTTTACCGGAAGATCTGAGCTTCAAGCTGATCGAACCGCTGCGAGATCTGTTCAAGGACGAGGTGCGGCGGCTGGGCCTGCAGTTGGGTCTGCCGGAAGAAATCGTCTGGCGACACCCGTTCCCCGGTCCAGGCCTGGCGGTGCGCTGCCTGGGCGAAGTGACGAAAGAGCGGCTGCATCGCCTGCGAGAGGCCGACGCCATCGTCGTCGAAGAGATCAAGCAGGCCGGCTTGTATCGGCAGACCTCGCAATCGTTCGCCGTGTTGCTGCCGGTACAAAGCGTGGGCGTGATGGGCGACGCCCGCACCTACGAAGACGCCATCGCCGTGCGCTCCATCGACACCGAAGACTTCATGACGGCCGACTGGAGCCGCCTGCCCTACGACCTGCTGGCCCGCATCTCGACGCGGATCATCAACGAGGTCAAAGGCGTGAATCGCGTGGTGTACGACATCAGCTCCAAGCCCCCGGCGACGATCGAGTGGGAATGACCGCTCGAAGATTCGCTCACGGTTGACGAATTGCCGGCAGAGCGACTCTTGGCGTACACGCTTCAGTGAATCCGTCGCGGCGGGTATCTCCGCCTGGCGCGAGCGGGTACCCTGGGGCGCGTACCGACCGCTTTCGCCATTTCTCCGGCTGTCATTGCGAGCGTGCTTATGGTTCCGATCAAGACGATCCTGCCCGCCGGCTGGCAAGTTCCTGAGATCTTCCGAGCTCGCCTGGGCGAAAACGCCGGCCGGCAGCGCGCCATGCAGTCCGAAGGACATTTGCTGCTCGTGCTGCACGAGCCGCCTGAACCGGGCGAAACCGAGCGCCGCGGCCGCTTCTTTTGGCGCGAGCCGAACGACAGTTGGAAGTCCAATTCGCTCGGCTCGGGGGTTATGGCGCTCAAGAAGCACGTCGCCGAGTACGCGGAGCGACTGGAAGCGCTCGACGACCAATTGCAGACGGCCGGCAGCTCCGACGATTACTTCCGCGTGCTGCAATCGCTGGCGCCGCTGTACCGCGCGGCCCGCAACATGCACGCGGCGTTGCAGCAAGCCCGGGAAATGATCTCCTCCGATCGCGATTTGATCGTACTGCGCGACCAGGCAGGCGAGCTCGAGCGTTCGGCCGAGTTACTGCAGAGCGACGCCCGGCACGGGCTGGACTTCATGGTCGCACGCAAGAGCGAGGAACAAGCGCAGCGCGGCTATGAGATGGCCGTCTCGGCCCATCGGCTGAACCTGCTGGCGGCCATCTTCTTCCCCATCGCCACGTTGAGCGCCATCTTCGGCATGAACCTGGAACACGGGCTGCCGCTGCAATCGCCCGCGGCCTTCTGGATCGTGCTGGTTTTCGGCCTCGTCGGCGGCCTGTTCTTGACGCTGCTGATCGCCAACCGCCCGCGCGCGGACGGCGCCCGGCCGCGCAAAGCCCGCACTGAGAAGGCCCGCTCCCGCGCCGGCAAGCCGCAAGCGGTCAGGCCGCGAGATTTACGAAAAGGGCCATAGGCGGCCGACAGGTGCCTACAGAACAGGTATAATTACCGAGTGCTTGGCGAGAGCACAAATGGGAGTAACCGATGAGTAATTTGACCTACTTTCGTCAGACCCGCAACGACGGCGGTATTCGCACAGGCGTTGAGGTCGACGATACGCTGCTGCTCCATTGCTTTGAAGAGGGAAACGACGAAGACGACCCAAGCATCGCCTGGTTTATCGACCTGCGGTTCGAAGGCCCGGAATTCTCTCACGAGGCCGAAGGGGCGCGTGCGTTCCTGCTTGATCGCCAAAATATGATTTGTTCCGCTTTGGCGAAACTCGCGGAAGAACTCAACGCAACAGGCGTTGACGCTGGCGCCTGGCCTTTGCAACGCCCGCTCCCTGCTGCCGGCGACGGGGTATCCTTGACGCTTGTCTGCTCCGCATTGCGTCGGCTTGACGGCCGGCACATTGGCGGCAGATTGACCGAGCTCGCCAGCAAATGGGCGTCGATCGTCAGCGCCTTACCGGCGGAACCACAGTGGGTGCGGTAACCGCAGACCATGGCTCGACGCATCCTGGATACGAGCATCTTGATTCGCCATTGGCAGCGTCACTTCAAAACGCTCAGTAGCATTGAAAATGCCACCAGGCTCGCCAATGACCTCGTCGCGATCCACGATACAAAAGCTATCGTGACGCCCGTCTATATCGAGTTCGTGGCCGGCACGCGAACGGCTCTCGATCTGGAATACAGTCGAGCCTATCTCGCCCGCCTTGAGATCGTCGATGGCGGTCGTATCTTGAAAGAAGATTGGGAAAAGGCTCGTCAAATTGCGGAACGCGTGCCGCGCAACGGCAAACCGAGGCAATTGGGCGATTGCCTGATCCGCGCCATCGCCGCTCGACTCAAGTATGACGTGCAAACCGTGGACGACAGCTTCCCGCATTGAGCCGCCAAACATTTCCGGCCCTGCCTCGCCCTTCGCAAATCGCGTCTCCTATCCTAGAATACGGGATTGCCGCTC
>DASZUP010000434.1:0-3903 GCA_035547635.1 Pirellulales bacterium | reverse complement strand
GTTGCCGGGCGGCGTGACCTTCGTCGATAACGGCGACGGCACCGCCACGCTCAGCGGCACGCCGGACGCCGGCGCGGAGGGCACGTACCCGATTACGATCACCGCCGCTAACGGCGTGACGCCCGACGCCACCCAGAGCTTCAGCCTGGTTGTCAATTCCGCCCCGGTCATCACCAGTGCGGCCACGACGACCTTCACGGTCGGCGCGGCGGGCGCCTTTACCGTCACCACGACCGGCAGCCCAACGGCGGCGATCAGCGAAAGCGGCGCGTTGCCGGGCGGCGTGACCTTCGTCGATAACGGCGACGGCACCGCCACGCTCAGCGGTACGCCGGCCGCCGGCAGCGATGGCACGTACCCGATTACGATCACGGCCGCCAACGGCGTGGCGCCCGACGCCAGCCAGAGCTTCAGCCTGATCGTCAACGCAGCGCCGGCGGCGCCGGCGATCACCAGCGGCAACTCTGCTGACTTCGCCGAGGGCGAGACGGGAACGTTTACCGTCACCACGACAGGCTTCCCCACCCCGACCCTGACGGAAACCGGAGCGTTGCCCAGCGGCGTGACCTTTGTGGATAACGGCGACGGCACGGCCACGCTCAGCGGTACTCCGCCCGCGGGCGCGGCTGGCATCTACTCCATCACGATCACCGCCCACAACGGCGTCTTGCCCGACGCGACGCAGGCGTTCACTTTGACCGTCTCGGCCGCCGTCATCCAAGGGACGGGCGTCGGCTACCTGGCGGGCGTGCCGGGCGACGGCACGGCCCAAACCTTCGTTCACAACCTCTATCGCGAGTTGCTCGGGCGCGAAGCGGATGCCAGCGGCGATGCGTTTTGGGCCGCATATGTCCAGCAACATGACAATGCGGCCGGCCACCGCGCGGCGGTTCAAAGCTTCATGAACTCGCCGGAGTACAAGGCCCACTTCGTGACCACGCTATATCAGGTTTTCCTGGGGCGCGCACCCGACGCGGGCGGCCTGCAGTTTTGGACTGAGAAGATGAGCCTACCCGGCACGCCGGGCATGCACGGCGGCTCCGCCGATGAGAAATACGTTTTGGCTGCGATTCTTGGCTCCGACGAGTACTACAACAACGCCGGCGGTACGCCCCAGGGCTGGATCAACGCGGTCTACCAGGATATTCTGGGACGAGCGCCGGACAGCAGCGGAGCTGCGTACTGGGCGAACAAGTTGGCGACGGGAGGAGCGGGCGGCCGCGATGGCATTGCCCGCATCTTGCTCAGCCAACCAGAGGTGGCGCACGACTTGCTCGACAGCTTCTATCCGGCCCCGGGCGGTACGGCTGCCAACCCACTGGCGCCGGCCGGATCGCCAGCCGGCACAGGCCTTAATAAACTGGCTCAGATCACCGGCGCCGGCTGGGAAAACCTCTTCCTCGAGGGCCCCTACGACCACCAGGAAGAGGGCAACGATGCCTTCTTCCATGAGTTGGCGGGCGGCGCCGCATGGGACGACGTGCAGTTTAGGCTCCTCACCTGCAACCAATACTTCGACAACGGCAACCGCCCTGTGACGTAAGCCCGACCTGCGGCACGTAAGTAATCTGCCTATCATGCTGAACGGGCCGAACTTCGGGATGGACCCCAACGCGGGCACGCGCAGCGCCGAGGCCATCATCGACGTGCAGGCCACGCCGAGCCTCGGCGTCATCGACATCGGGGCGAACAATGTGACTGTCGACGGCTTCACGGTCCAAAACGCGCTCAGTACTGCGACAACGACAACCACCCGGTGACGTAGGTCCCCGCCGGCGGGATGGCGGCTGCGAGCGCCCGGACCGAGTCGCTGCTTGGCGGTTCCGCGCGTCTGCTGAAGCGTGAGAGTCGTTCTCGACGTGAATCTGATCGTGCATTTAATCGTGGTTATGATCGGCAGCCAGTGCCTGGCCGCGGCTTAGGGTCATCCGGCACGCGGTGAACGAGGGTAAACATCAAGCTTGAATTGGCGGCTCTCCGCTTGACGATGGAAGAACTCGCGGCGATTGCCAAAGAATTGGATGCCGTGATCCAGGCGGCGGCAGACGGACGTCGTCCCGCCCTCTTCTTTTCTTCTCCAAAAACTTGCACATCTCCGCGGCTTCGATAGACTGATCTTGTTCGGTCTATACTCTCCGAACGCGTAGCCCCGGTGAGGTTCCTGCCCCAACCTTGCCGGGGTTTTTGTTTGCTCGCGTTGCTCCTACTTTCCGCAGTGTTGCCAGCCCTGCTGACAACCACGACATTCGGGACTTTTCTGCGCGAGTTCTCGCCAGTCAACCTCGGGAATGCTGCGAAATCATCCGGGCCTAGCAAGGCGAGCACGGTCATGCCAGCCGGACGAGCGGACTTTTCGACGATCGGGACGCATCGCCGTTCGTGCGCGCGCAATCCTCCGCGCGGCTTCACGCGGCTCCTCGTTTGACGGGAGTTAGTTGCTAACTGAATCCAGCTCGCTGCAGTTCTGGCAGTTCATGGCCCGATTGGCCGTCAGGCGCGATTGCCTTGCCTCGATCCTTATCGGCGCCCAGTTCGCCAGCCGCCACCTGGTCAGCCGAGATGCTGTTGTGAAAGCTCTGGCCAGGTTCTGCAAAGCGGTTCGCCCCCGTGAGACAGATCGCGCTCCCCCAGTGCGCCTCGCCCTGAAAGGGTCCGACTTCGCGCACGCCTTCTCAGCGAGTTCGTCGCTTGCGAACACTGTTCGCCCCTTCGGCCGTGAGGGCGTGAAAGAGTGCCTTGACGGTTAAGGCGATATGCCTTAATGTTTCGCTTTAGACATTGCGTCTTTATTTGCGCCGCGAGGGACGCCATTCGCTGAGTCGAGGCCCAGGCATGCGTTGCACCGCTCATTCAGGCTTCGCTGCTTTATGAATTAAAGCCCGCCTGCTGCGCACTTGGCGGCCGTTTTTCAGGTCGCTGCATTTGCCGGCTATTCTCCAGGAAAGATCGCATGAAAGCCCTATTGTCCGCGCTGGCTTGCATCGCTTTGGTGTACGGTGGCTGCGTGTGGATAGTCGCGCTGGAAGACGACGGATTCTATCCCGGAGAACGAGAGCGTAATCCTTACTGGTACACCGTCTCCGGACCGACGCTGGCGCCTCGCTATCGCCAATATGCGAACGCGCGTGCTTTGAACTCGAACTCCGCAACGGTCGCGCGCTGCGGCGCCCGGCCGGCTGCCGACCCCGATTTTGTGCCACCCGACTCTCTCGGCATACCGCACCCACGGGGGAGCACGCTTCAGGCAGAAAGGAAATGATTCATTGATGCGTGCCGCGAGCCTGGCGACGCCCGCTGGTTTGCCAGATCCTCAGCCGGCTGATGAGTTGATGACGGCGCATCGTTTCGTCGAACCAGCGATTGGCCGAGTCAACGTCTACATCGAAGGCGTATGCCCAAAGACATCGTCGTCGTGGCCTTAAATGTGTGTCTACGACCAGAAATAAGCTTGCGAATGAGAAACTGCCTGACCCCGTCAGCAGCAACTCGGAGGTAGGCGTCGTCCCTGTGCGGGAATGCTCAGGCCGCGCTGACGCACGTCCGCCAGCGGCATGCCATCATCATCACCGGGCCGACCACGAAGGCTGCCTGTGCGGCGGAGCGTGACAGCGAAATCGCACTGTGGCGTGTCTGCCGTCTGCCGGTCATTGGCCGGATTTCTCTCCACGTGGAAGTAGAAGTCGCTCGCCTTGTCAGGCGAATATGTTTGTGATGCAGCCCATCGTGCGGCCTTCTCACCGCCGCCTCGGCGCTCCATGATTCAAGTGAACCATCCCGCGTTAGCTTATAATCAGGCGTCTTTTTTTGCGCGGGCGTGAAAGATTCTGCGTGGTCGGGTGTCATTGGGATAGGAGAACAACCGTTGATGAACGAAACGCCTGCCACACGCCACAGCCTGTTGGT
>DASZUP010000433.1:0-2729 GCA_035547635.1 Pirellulales bacterium | reverse complement strand
CTCATGTTTTTTCGAGGCGTGACGTTGATCCGCAGCCGGTCGAACGGCGATTGCGGCAGTTCAAGTTTCGCCGATAAGTCTGCCCACGGCGCCCAAGGCGTCTCGACCTGCTCCTTTCGCCATACGATTTTCCTTCCGCGATAAAGCGTCACGTCGCACGACTGCGTGCCTGAGTTGTTGGGCGGGCCATTGTGTTCGTTCCAGATCGCCAACGAATCTGCCGTAATGCCTGGCAGGTCGGCGGGCCTGGGCAACGACAGATCGAGTTCAATCCAGCCGGTCTGTTCGTTAGGCAACAGCCAATAGCCCGATTCGGCGCCGTCTGAGTCCGTTGCGCCGTCGACGATGCGCTCGGCGCCAAACCGCCGCTCGAAAGCGCCGCTGGCCATAATCGGGCAACCCATGGCCAGATTGCGACCATCGGCGGACAAGACTTCGATCTCCGAGAATCCTCCGCCATAATGTTTCCACTTCGTGATCTCCACGCGCACGCGGTCGAAGCGATCGGGCGGCAGAGAGAGAGTAACGCTGCGGTCCTTGCCTGGCGCCCACGGCATGTCGGCGACTTCCTTGCTCCATACCTCGCGACCGCCAAGGAGCAGCCGCACGGTGCAGGCCTGCGTACCGCGGTCGCGATGGTAGCCGTTATGCGTGTTCCAGAGCACAAGCCTGGCCGCGTTTGCGCCCAACGTTTCCGGCCGCTTGAGCGACCGGAAGATTGGCGCCGACGCCGAAGCGGGAACACTCGCCTTGGTTGGCTTCGCCCGCTCCGTTTCGGTGTCCGAAAGGTCTTCCGTAGCGGACGGAGCCGTGTTCTTTGAGCCCTTGTTAACGAGAGGCAGTGACGGCTTGGGGGCCTGCCGAACACGGTCTGCCGTTGCGGACGGCGTCGCCTGGGCCTTTTTTTCTTCCGACAGATCGTCCGTGGCAGACCGGGCGCCTTCTTCCGTGCTTTTACTGCTGCTGCCGCGTCGAGACGACTCCGAAGCATGCTGAACGTCCGCCCTTATCGCTGAGGAGGCTGATTGAGCGACCGGGGGGCGACCGCTACGTCCCGCGACAAAGCCAATGGCGAGAGCAACAACCGCCGCGGCGACTGGCGCGATCCAGCCCCACGGAAATGAGTTACTCGCTTGGGCGCGTCTGGGCAGCGGGGCTGCTCGTTGCGGAGCAGGCGTTGCGGCGGCGGACGAGAGAGCCGCCAGGTCAAAAACGGCCGTCGGTTGCGACGCCGGCTGTTGCACGGCGTTGCTTTCAGATGCCAGCGTGGCGTCGTACTGAGCGCGTTTGGCCGGGTCCAGCAGGCAAAGCTTTGCGGCGTGAAGCTCATTGAGAATGCGGGTTGCTTCGGCCGAGTGCTGACCGGCCTGGAAGCTGCGTACGAACGTACTAAGCCGCGTCACCGCCGCGTTAATGACCGCGCGCTGTTGCTCGTCGGCGGAG
Source organism: Pirellulales bacterium (assembly GCA_035547635.1). GTDB lineage: Bacteria > Planctomycetota > Planctomycetia > Pirellulales > JAICIG01 > JAICIG01. Next base: position 1,286 of record DASZUP010000433.1, on the reverse strand, counting down.
ATCGCCAACAGTTCATAGTGGGTGGGTGGTCGGCGCCCGGGCGGTATGCCTAACCAGACGTGGTACGGATCGAACGAATCAGCCATTCCTGCTTAGATGCTCTTGCTCCTGCGATTGGTTGTGGGAGACGCCGACTGCATGCGCGTCCGTCAAATGAAGGGAACACTCTCCGCGGGCAATCCCCGCCGCGTTACTGCCTGCGTTTAATCCAACGCCGGGTCATGAAACAGGGCTTCGACGGGAATGGCGTGCTGGCCTGAGGCGTCTTTCAAAGACCAACTCAAGAAGACGGCGGCGGTGACCTGGTAATCGTTGAACTCGACCACCAGGCGGTGCGGCGCATCGGTCAGCTTCACTTCGGCCTTGTCGTCGCCCGCGCCGCGGTTCCAATGATCGATCACCAGCTTGTCATCGATCCGCACGCGAACGCTGTCGTCGCTATACGTTTTGAGAACGTAGTTTCCTCCCATCGGCGGAACCAGCCAGCCGGTCCAGCGGATTGAAAAATAGTCGCCGGGCAGTCCGGGCGCCGGCGGACCGTAGCCGCTATTGAAGTCGAGGTTCGGATCGACGCGCCAGACTCTTGGATTCTGAAAATCTGCGCCCTCATACAACACGGTCTGCAGGCCAGGCTTGAGTCGCGGCCGGTTCAACACGGCAAGCGACTTCAACTCGTCGCCCAAAGCAACGATCGCCGGATCGCTTTTACCGACGCGAGTCGCCAAGGCCCGGTCGCACCAGTATTGAGCTTGCGACAGGCACGCGGCTTTCCACAGCGGCGTTTCATCGGCAACGGCTCTCCAGGCCGCGGCCAGCGGCGGACGATCGGCCGGCTCGCCTTCTGCGCTGGCTTCGAGCCGGGCGATTTCGGCGAAGGGAGGCGAGGCCTTTGCCAGGTGCGACAACCCGCCTTTCCAATCGCCCAGCGCCAGCGACTGGTACAGGCCTGCCGCCTGGTGCGCTTCCGCATCGTCGGCGGCAGACTTCAGTCGCTCGAGAGCAGACTGATTTTTTTGGGCCGCCGTTTTGAGCGCGCTCAACATCGTTCGCCGCTTTTGCACGGCCGCAACCAACGCTGGGGCGCCCAGCTTTCGCGTCGCCGTTTCTGCCGCCGCAAGCAATCGTTCGGCGCGGTCCACCTGTCCTTCGCCGGCCGCCCGATCGATGACCAGCAGAGAAACCATCAGGTCGTTGACTGCTTGCTCGGCCGAAGTCGTTTTGAGCAAGCCGCCGATGATCGCCTCTTCCTTGGCGGCCAGCACGTCAACCTCGAGAAAGTGGTCGCC
>DASZUP010000432.1:0-9647 GCA_035547635.1 Pirellulales bacterium | reverse complement strand
GTTCCCGAGTGATTGGTGCGGCGGCAATCGAGCCACGGGTTCTCAACGCGGCGCTTCAAGCCCCGCGTTGACAGGCTTGTGTTGGTTTGCCGCCAGGCGAGCGGTTTGCGCGATTGCTTACCTGCTTGGTTGTTTCAAACCCGGGTTGAGCAGCTGGCGAAACCAGGGCCGCTGGTTTTGTTCGGCCAACGGGCTCTCCGATTCCCACGACTCAACCCAGCAGGCCGCGCGAACCATGCGATAGCAATTCTCGCTCTCATCGGGCCATTCCAAGAGCCAGGCGTCGCAGTCGCGGGTCACAACCATGTTGGTTGAGACCCAACGATGGTCGAGGCATGTCCATTCGCCTTGCACCAGGGTCCAGAAGAACACCAACTCGACGCCGTCGTTCAGGTGAGCGACGCTGATCGTTTCCACGGATTGTTCCACGACGGGCAAGTCCCCGGCCTTCGCCGGGAGTTCCGGCGACTGGCCAAGCACCGCTACAAGCATGAGAGTGAGCATCCTGGCTCCTTTCCAGTTTCCATCCGAGTTACTGAGAACCGATGAAATCATGTCGCGCGTCAAGCGCGGCCTGGAGCATCTACCTCAAGCAAATGGCGCGCCATGTTGCGAGCCGGCGTTTTAAGTAAACTTTGACGGCGAATGGGGCTCGTTGGCCCGCTTGCCTGCCAGAGGCGTCGAAACAAATGCCAGAGAATGGAGTAATTTCCCTAAGTGCTTAGGTCACAAGCAGCTCGCTTCCAGCCTATTGCCGAAACTTGCCCGGCTGGCCGTCGCGCGCCTTTCCAGCGCGTGAGCGAGTCTGATCACTCCAAGACGAAGTGCGAATGCGCACCAAGAGTTGCCACAAAAACGGGCAAACGGGGGGAGCTTGCATAGGGTCTGGGCGGAATGCAAGCACCCGGCCGCTGGAGTATTGTGGAGACGGTTCACGAGGTTCGAATCGACGGAAATTGCCAAGCATGAACAATTCAGAACGCGGACTGGCGTTCCTGTTGCGCATCGTTGGAGCGATTGATTTATGCGCGCTGGGCGCTGTGCTGATGTCCGACGACGCCATGGCGCTCGTGCATGCCCGGCTCGGGTTGGGCGAACTGCCGGATGCGCCGATCGTAAGTTATCTCACGCGGTCGGCATCGGCGCTTTACGCGCTATACGGCGCCCTGTTCTTGCTGGTTGCCGCTGACGTGCGGCGATACGCCCCGTTGATTTCGCTGATGGCCTGCGCGGCCGTGGTCCTGGGGGCCACGCTGGCAGGCATCGATCTGGCGGCCGGCATGCCTCCCTATTGGACCGCCATCGAAGGGCCGAGTTACCTGCTCATCGGTTTGGCAATGCTGGCTCTGCAGCGACGCGTTGAGGCTTGGGAGCCCAATGAACCGGCGGCATGAAACGGCGGACGCCCGCCGCGGGTCCTCCAGCGAAAGGTGAAAGGGGGGGCCCATCGCTGCCCCAGGCGTATTGCCGCGCCGGCTAGCGCGGATCGACGATGCGTCCCAAAAACAGGATGGCCTCGGTGCGAAGATCTCGGATCAAGAAGACAAAGGGATGGTCGGCGCGGAACACGACGTGCGTCGCCGGCGCGGCGGCGGCTTTGACCGCCACGCCGGTGGCGGCCGCGGCTTCCGTGCCTGCTTCGTTGACGTCGACAAATGCCTTGTGAACGACGTCGGAAATCTTTAAGCCTTCCGCGGCCGACATGCCGGAAAAGTCGGCCTGATCGCTGAACGCCAGCGGCATGCCGAGCGCCTTGAGCGGCTCGGAGAGCATGAACTGAGAGGTCGTTTGGAACTTGGGCAGCGACGCCTCAACTTCTTGGTACTCGCCTTCGGCGAGCCATTGTCGCAGCTTGTCTTCCGAAAGCTCCGCTTCCAAGTCGGCAAGGCCATCGAGTTCTTTCGGCAGCAATACGACCATCGCCAGGTCACCGCCCGCGTACGGCATTTCGAGGAGTTGCGCCTGGGGCGTTTCCTCATACAGAAAAGCGTTTGACTGCTGCATCGTCGGCGTTTCGATCTGCTCCTGCTTCGACAACAGGAACGGGGCGTCCGCCGTTAACGCTTCCACAAACTCGTGCTCCCAGCCGGCCTTGAAGTAGATGGCGTTGGTCAGTACCAGCCGCGTTTTCTCATCCAGTACGCCGGGCGGAAGCAACTCGACGATCTTGCCTTGCGTCTGCTGTTCGACCCAGTCGTTGATCGTCTGCCGGGCGCGTTCGGATTGGGTGAAGTCGAGCGGCGCCAACTCGGCGCCGAAATATCGACGTGTGGTTTTCAGGAACTCCGGTCGGAACTTGTAAGACGCCTGGCCCCAGAGCCGGTTGGCGCTGTCGAGCCGATGGCGGCCGTCCCGGGCAAGCAGAACCTGATTCAGTGTGGCGAAACCCGCGTTGAGTTCCTCGGGCGGCAGATCGAAGTGGAGCGCCTCAGCCATCTGGCGCCGCGTTTCGCCTTCAGCGCCGGCATAGGTCATGGCCAGGGCCGTCGAGATGCTGGGCGGCGAGAAGAACAGATTGCCCTCTGCTCCGCGCAGCCGGTCGTACAGCTCGAATGCAAACTGGTTGCTTGTGCGGGCGACGGCTCGCGCCTGAGCCGTGACTTCAACAGGACTGGCCGCTTCGGCGCGCTGCGCGCCACTGCCCGACGGTTCTGGGCGGAGGGCATCGGAGCAACCAGCGACCATTGCCCAGGCGAAGGCGGCCGCCGCCAGTTGAGCGAATCTCAGCAATCGCGAGGAATACGGTGCGAGCATAGCTGTTGCTTCCTTGTTCAATGGGAAAAGAAATGCCCGGTTTTTATGACGGTCTTTAGGCCGCCCAGGTTCCGGCGTTTGCGTTTGGCATTCGGCAATTTTCACCCGGCGGCAGACCGTCCGGCAAGCTCTTCGTTTGATTCCGGGCCGCACGCGCGATCGGCGCCCGTCGCCGCGCTGACGACGGCAAGGCGTCTCTGGGGTACAGACTGCGTGAAGCGTCGCGCGAACGTCAGCGGCGCCTGGCGTGAGACGTTTTGAGTGGTGCGCAGCGAAACGCTCTCAACGAGGGCGCCTGGCGCATTGCCGACTTCCTAGGACACGGATAAAGTTCTCCGCGACGTCATACAAAAGCGAATGCTTTCGTGGCTCCTTGCGCGAGCACAAATATGAAAATTTACTTTTATTAAAGTCGTAGTTGAATCAGGTGGAAAATGGATTGACACGAACGGCGACAGTCACGAAGATCGCTCCGTTGCGACGCGTTGACTCGCGCGTGCGCTGGGATGCGGCGGCTCCCGCGCACTGTGAATCAGGCGTCGCGGGACATCGGCCGTTGCAGAGACGGCGACTTGGGGGATTTCTTTTATTGCTTTGTGTAAGCATGCCGCGTTGAACGATTCGACGGACGAATGGGAGTTCGTCAGTCGACGTTCCGCCCGCCTACAAACGTTTGCAGTCGCTGCAAGACCGGCACCGGCGTTGAGGGCGTTGCTTTAGCTGCTCCAAAACAATGTGAGCGAAGGGAAATTGTATGAATCGGCCATTTGTCTCGGGCCTCGGATGGGCCGCTGCGCTGTTGACAGTCAGCGCGACTGGTTGCGGCAAAGGCGACTTTGCCACGGCCACAGTTACGGGTCGCGTGGTGCATCAAGGACAAGGGGTGCCTGACGTTGGGGTAAGTTTCGCTCCCAAGGGCGATGGAAAGAAGACGAGTCCGGGAAAACCGGCGATAGGCGTCAGCGACGCGAGCGGCAACTTTGCGCTTTCGACCTATGAAGAAGGAGACGGCGCCGTGGTCGGACAGCACCAGGTTTCGCTCAGTCGCGACCCCGAGAAGGGCGATTTACCCGGCAAGACGCCCGAAAACCTGATGCTCGAAGTGAAGCCCGGCGAGAACGCATTTGAGATTGAACTGAAATAGTCCGGCGGTTGCCGAGACGCAGTGGATTTTGGTGCAACGATTTTCCGCGAGGCGAATATGAATACGCAGCCATCTGTGCGCAGGGCGTTTACACTGGTCGAATTATTGGTCGTAATTGCGATCATCGGAATTCTGATTGCGCTGCTCCTGCCGGCTGTTCAAGCCGCGCGAGAAGCGGCGCGTCGATCGCAGTGCACAAACAATATCAAGCAGCAGTTGCTCGGCCTGCAGAATTACAATAGCACGTTCGGCGTGCTGCCGATGGGGTGCATGGAGGAGATGGTTGGAGATCAGACGGGCGGCCCCAGTTCGGCCATGGTGCTGTGGAGCGGCTATATCCTTCCGTTCTCCGAGCAACAGGCGCTATACAACAAGATCGTGGGCATTGGGTTCGGTATTAACTGGTCAGTGAACACGAATCCGGAGGTGCTCACGACCAAACTGCCTATGTACTCGTGCCCGTCTTCGCCGGAAGTCGATCTAAAGACCTGGACGGACAGTGCGACGAACCCCGTCAGCATTAGCGTCAGCAATCGTCCCTTTTCCAGCTATGGCGCCGTCAAGTCCGGTTTTGTCGGCTACTTGCAGCCTACTTATGGAAACAATCAGTTGGACGACAACGGGATCCTGGGGACCCAAATGGACGGCTCGTTCCTGCAGAACACCGCGTTGAAGGTGGGGCACATTACGGACGGTATGAGCAATACGATTGGTTTGGGCGAGCGGCGGCAACACCCGAACAATACGACCACCTGGTATTATGCATATATCGGCGTGGTCAACGGACAGAACTACCACGCGAAGTGGTGCGGATCGACTGGAATCGAGATCAACTCGATTGACACAGGCACCCACGGTTATGCGGGTTTCGGCAGCAAGCATCCGGCCGGCGCGATGTTCGGGTTGCTTGACGGTTCGACCAAGTTCATTTCGGAAAACGTCGACGCCTACGTCTTTAGGGCGTACGGCACGCGGGCCGGAAATGAGAAAGTCGAATTGCCGGACTGATCGCTCAGAGTCGCAAGGCAGTGCTGCAGCACAACTCGCCGGAAACGCGTTGTCCGCCAGCGACGAAGGTTCCTTTGTCGGCGGGCAGCGCGGGAACGAATACGGCCTGCGCGTTTCGATGATGCAGAAGCGTGACGTCGCTAGCCCCGGTTTCGCAACTCGTCGCGCACTTCCCGCAGCAATTGGGCGATGCTGAACAGCGCGCTCACCGTTTCCAATCCAATGCGAAGCAGCAACAACCCGCCTGCGATGAGGCAAAGACGCGCGTATATCGACCATTCGGCAAGTTGACGCATCGCGTCAGGAAGTTGAGCCGCTTCGGATAGCGACCTGACGGCGGTGTAGCCGAGAAACGCGGCTGCGGCGATGGCAAGCACCCAGAGCGTGCGAGCTAGTGATCCGCTCCAGTAATAGCGAAACCGGAAATCAAAGTCGCTCGATCGCAGCGCCTTGAGCCGCTGCCCCAGCTTGCCGCTACCGCCGCTCCTCCGTTTTTTGGGCGGCTCTTGCGCAGGCGGCGCGGGCCCCTCGACCGCGTCGCCGGCAGTGGGCGGAATGGGTTCCGTCTCTGGTTCCGGTTCCGGCAAGGGCGGCGGGGCGGGCGGAGCCGCCGGGGCAGAGACGGCGGCTGCGGCCGGCGCCGGACTGGGAGAATAGTCGAAATCGTACTCGGCATCCGCTTCCGCGGCCGCTTCTGCCGCGCTGGCTGCGCGGGGCGCCTGGGGCCGCTGCCGCACGATCGGCACGTGAATCGGCGAGCGGCACTTGGCGCACCGCACCGATCCGCCCGCCAACTTGTCGCTGACGTTGTACGCGGACTTACACTTATTGCATTTGACTTCGATGCTCATAGAGTCGACAACCGGATCCGAGACTTGGAAATGTGCCTGAAAATGGTGACGCAACGGCGCCCCATCGCCTCTGCTCTGAATCCGGCAAACAGAATCGCTCTCTGGCTGACTATTTCTTCGCCGACTCGCCCGGCGGCAAGACCTTGCCCAGCGCATGATCGGAAGGCTTGAGCCCGCGACGGTAGCCTTTAAAGCCGTACATTGTCGGCTGATAATCGTCGACGTATGCTACGTCGGCCTTGGCGGGCACGTCCATTTCCAAGCCCCAGTAGACGGCATTCACTACCAACCGCCGCAGGCCTTCATTCTTGAGATCTGTGGCGGCGCCCATCGTCGTGCAGAAGATCTTGTTCTCCTTGCCAGACGGCGCCTTGTTGATCCGCGTCCAGGCGACCGGCATCATCGGGTCGTTGATCCCCTGCTCTTTGCCTTTGGCGTTGCGCTTGCGGTAGTCGGCCGGCGGGTCCGAAGGGTTCATGCCTTTCAGGACCTGGCCGCGGACCAGGATGTGAGCGTCGGCTGGCGGGTGCGCTTCGTAGACGTCGGTGTCGCCGAAGATTTCGGAAACGCCGCGCAAAATCGGGTCGCCCTCGGCCGATTGTTCGATCACGCCGCGCGTTGCTTCGTGCTTGTGGCTGCCCCAGTGACTGACCCATTGTTCGCCGAGCGTTTTCTTGCCGAAGGCGGTAAATTCCTTGTAGTTACTTGCGGCCGGCATGTTGAAGGCATGGGTGCTGGTGCGCAGGGCGAGGATCGGCACGCCCCGGTCGATGGCATCCGCAAAGCGCTTCATGATGTCGTCGGGCCAGTGGCGGAACCGCAACAGCATGACGATGGCGTCGGCAGAATCGAGCGCTTCGGCGCCGGACAGGCTGGCGCCGTTGTCGGGACTGATCATCCCGTCGGCGTCGACAGAAAATAGCACCGTGCAAGTGAAGCCATGTCGCTGACTGAGGATCTTGGCCAGCATCGGCAGGCCTTCCTCCGAGCGGTATTCTTCATCGCCCGAGAGAAAGACTACGCGTTTTCCGTGGCCCGGCCCCGCTTTGCCTTCGTAAGTGATCCAATCTTCGCCGCGGGCCTGGCTGTTGGCGAATGCGGCCAGCAGGCAGCAGAGAACTGAAAACCAGGTAACCGTCAACTTCATTGATCGCATCCTTGTAGCGGAATTCGCGAGAATTCCGAGTCAAATCTCGCGTCGATTGGAATGCTTACGAATTCCGCCACGACCGTTGCCAATTCAGGGCCTGCGGTCAAGCGGCCCGAAGCTTTCCCGCCCCTTGCCAAGCCCCTATGGTGTGCCATAAACCGCGGAGATGCAAGCGGTTTAGGGGCATGGAACGAAGGAATTCGATAGCTTGCGCGGCCCGAGGCATGAATCGGCATAGCGTCTGCCACGTTCCGCCCGATCCGCTATCAGGAGGCGCTTCGCCGTCGGCGCTACGCCAGACGCCGCGTCGGCGGGCGGAGAGCCCATGAGGCCAGTGCCAGGCAGGTAAAAATGCTCGCTGGCAAAAGCGTTGCGACCGGATCTCGCATTGCCAGGTGAGAGGCAACCGCCCCTGTGAAGTCGAAGATAGCGCCGGCATAGGCCCATTCTTTGAGCCGAGCAAGGCGCGGGGCGAGTAACGTCAGCCCGCCCGGCACTTTCCACAGGCCGATAATCACGGCGAAGTACGATGGATAGCCCAGATGCTCCATCACCCCGCGAACATACGAGGTTCCAACGATGTCGGTAATTCCGCCGACCACCAGCACCGCGACGACCGGGATGGTTGTAATCCAATAGGCGACGCTACGAAACGTGGAAACGGCATAAGGCGCGTCGTTCATCATAAGTGCTTGCTCCGAAGGCGTAAACGAATTTTTTGCCCGACCTGAACGTCCGGCATGGCCGGACCGACGCCGGTTTGTCACATTGCCTGGCCTTCATCCGTCACATCTGTAACTATGACGATGCGCAACATGGGGATGTGACCGATGGAAGAACAAAAATGGCTGGCGGACCAGTTCGAGGCGAACCGCCAGCGCCTGTCGGCGGTCGCCTACCGGATGCTCGGATCGCTGAGCGAAGCGGACGACGCCGTTCAAGAAACGTGGCTTCGGCTCAGTCGCACGGAAGCGAGCGGAATTACGAATCTGGCCGGTTGGCTGACGACCGTCGTCGCGAGGGTCTGCCTGGATTTGCTGCGCTCGCGAGCATCGCGACGCGAGACGCCTCTCGACGCGCGCGTGCCAGACCCGGTTGTTTGTTTCGATGGCAGGGACAACCCCGAACAGCAAGCGCTGCTGGCCGATTCCGTCAGCCTGGCCTTGCTCATCGTCCTCGAAACGCTGCCGCCCGCCGAGCGGCTCGCGTTTGTATTGCACGACATGTTCGATGTTCCGTTTGCGGAGATCGCCTCTCTCGTGGGGCGCTCCGCCGACGCGGCCAGGCAGCTTGCCAGCCGGGCGCGCCGCCGCGTGCGTGGAGCGCCGGCCGTACCCGACGCCGATCTGCCGCGTCAGCGCGAAGTTGTCGAGGCTTTTCTGGCAGCCGCTCGCCGCGGCGATTTTGAAGCGCTGTTGGCGGTCCTCGATCCGGCCGTTGTCGTCCGCGCGGATGGAGGCGAGGCTCCAGAAGGAGTCTCTTGGGAGGTGCGCGGCGCACGGGCCGTCGCCGAGCAGGCAGTCAGATTCTCGCAATTCGTTAAGTCCCTCCAGCCCGTGCTCGTCAACGGAGCGGCAGGGATTGTTTCGCGACTTGCAAGCGGAAAGCCGTTTTCGGTGATGGCCTATGTCGTCAGGAAGGGAAAAATCGTTGAGATTGACGTGCTTGTCGATCCCGCTCGCATCGCCGCGCTGAGGCTGCCATCGTGGGACGATTGAGCGTGGCGGTAATTGCTTGCAACCGCTAAGGCAGCACTGCGCGGCCGTCCGACGCTTCGAGCATTTGGCATTGCAGCCGGCCCGCATTCTGTACAACAGCCGGGCGTCGACGCCTGGTTCAGCGCGGTTATGAAAACAGGCCCGGGATCGGCGCGGCGGTCGAGAGCGCCTGGTTGACGTCGGCCGGAACGCCGCGCGTGACGCGCACCTCGCTCAGGTCGAGCAGCGTGTGCATGACCGTGCCGAGCAGGTGCTTGTTGGTCAGCGGCTCGCTCAGCGGCTGACTGCCGTCTCGTGTTGACTGGCCGATGACCTGTCCCATCGGCAGCCCGCCGCCGGCGAGCAACAGCGGCGCCAGGTTGCCCCAGTGGTCGCGTCCGCCGCGGTTGTTGATGCGCGGCGTGCGGCCCATCTCGCCGCAGACGACCAGCAGGATCTGTTTGTCGAGCCCTCGCGCGTGCAGATCGTCAAGGAACGCAGACAGGGCGTAATCAAGCGGCACGCCCATGTAGCCCATCCCTTCGTCGACGCCGGCGTTGTTTGAGTCGGCGTGCATGTCCCAGACGAAGTTGGTGGTCACGGTGACGAAGCCGCAGCCCGCCTCGCACAGGCGGCGGGCCAGCAGCAACAGCTTGCCGAGCGACTTGACGTTGTCGATGTAACGCGGCCGATTGTTCCACTTGGCGCTGATCGCCTCTGGCTGCAGCAAGGGCGCGGTATCGTAGCGCGCCACCGTGTTCGGATCTTCCTTGGACAGGTCGAAGGCGTCGGCCATGCCGCCCAGGATCACGCGAAAGGCCTGCTCGCGCATGCCGTCCAGGCCTTCCAGCGCGCCGCCGGCTTCCAGCGTCCAGCGGGCCTGATCGAACTCGCCGAGCAGCTTGCGGCGGTCGCCCAACCGGTCCAGCGGAATGCCCAGCCGCATGGCCTGCTGCAATTCACCTTTGCCGCCGGGCACGAACGGCGCGGTCGACTTGCCCAACGTGCCGGTCGACTCGAAGTCGCCGAAGCTCTTGATGGCC
>DASZUP010000431.1:0-2137 GCA_035547635.1 Pirellulales bacterium | reverse complement strand
TGTTAACCTGGGCGCATCGCCGCGGCGACGTCCACCCCCGCCTGCTTCACCACCAGCCCTTGTGTATCTTCACCGAGTGGAAAGACGCAGGCCTGCAAGAATCGCGAATGGTTGTAAGTCGCGTCCGCGGTCGCATCGTTGCCGAAATGGATGATCAGATTTTCAGGATAGACTCGCACGACTACTTACCGCGTTGTTTACCGGCGTGCCCCCGGCCGCATTGATCTCATCGCCCGTGACCGGCGCCGCAAGCCCCTTTACCGTTTTCTGCTCATTCAGCAAGCGAGCGGCGAGCGATTGCAGTTTGCCTGTGGCATCTCGGCCCGAGGCTCGCAAGCATGCACCTGGCGTTTCATTTGGCGTTTGTGCATTGATTCGGCCTAGAGTTGACCGCGGCCGGCCGCACCGGTCACAACCGGAATGATGAGACGGCCGGCGCACACAGCCTCTATGGCCGCCTTTCCAGTCAGGACCCGGGGAGCAATGACTGGCGGTTCCCTTTAATGGGCAGGCGCGCGCAGGCTGGCATTCCAGTCAAGATCATGAACATTATTGAGTCTGACTTAGTTAATGGAAAGTTCCTATAGGATCAGGTGAGCTGCGTCAAAGAACGAGTGCAGGCGGTTGGGCTCGTGCCGATAGGTGTCCAAGACGCGATCCAGGGCGGAGTGCAGTTCGTGGATGTCCTCAGGAATGACGTTTGCCAACGCGCCGTACTTGGATTGATTCCAAACATCCTCCACGGGATCAAGGTCCGGTGCGTACGGCGGGAGCCATTCGATCTGGAGCCAAGTGGCGCCGCCTTCGAGCAATCGTCGTGCGGCGGAACGATGAGCAGGCAAACGGTCCCACACCAGTATGACGGCTCGACGCAAATGCCCGTGGACTTCGCGCACGAACCGAATGAAATCCGCCGTCCGCGCGTTGTGATCCAACAATTCGTAGTACATCCCCAGCCGCAGCGCCCACGGAGCGCGGGTGACGGCGGCGATCGTCGTGATGCGATCGCGTCGATCCCAGACGCGCTGAAGGGGCGTGTGGCCAGCCGGCGCCCATACCCGCCGCCGCAACGGTTGCAGAAGATACCCACTTTCGTCGAGAAAAACCAAGCTAGCTTGCCGCTCGAGGCTCTTTTTTTAGTCGCGGCCAAGTTTCGCGACGCCAGCAGGCAATGTCGGCCTCGTTTCGTTCGAGGGCACGCCGCTCCGGCTTCTGTGGACTCCAGCCGAGCTGATGCAGTAACCGCGGCACATACTCCGGATGAAACTCCACGCCGAATAGTCGCTGGATCATGTCCCGCACCAACGGTCCGGTCCAGCCATCCGGCGCATATCCCCAGCACCGCGTGCCGCGAGCCAGTGCCGCCACCAATTCGCTTCGCTGATGCACCGATAATTTGGGCGTTCTTCCCGAATGAGGCTTGGACCGTAGCTTGCTGCCGCGCTTCCACGCTTTCCTCCAACGATGTGCCGATGACACGCTGGAGCCCACGATCGCAGCCACTTCCGTCAACGACATCCCTCTCTCGAAAAGCCTGGCCGCGATTCTTCGACGGGCTTCGAGCGTTTCGGGGCTTCCTGTTGGTCTCATGCCCCAATTGTATCGACTCCGGATGATTTTCCATTAACTATGTCAGGCTCAATAATCTGGCTGCTTCCTTGGCCGGCCGCAAGGGCGGATCGTCGATTGCAAATCGAGCGCATGCAGCGTGCGATCGGTCCAGGCCTCGCCGTCCAACGGGCCGCCCTGATCGACGCTGCGGCGAATCGCCGCCCTCGGCGGCTCGATGCGGCCTTGCCATGCAAGCAGCGTCGTGAAACCGGCTCTCGCCGTCATGATAAGGTTCCTCACGCCGCGATTACCCCGGAGCGGGCGTGAGCCACCGCCCGACGCTGGCGTAGCACGGAACTTGTTCCGTGCCGGGAACAACACGTGACGCGGGGATGAAAAGGTGTCAGGAACCAAACAGTCCCTCTTGGCTATTCCCGATGATGAATCCGGCTGCTTCCTTGGCCGGCCGCGAGGGCGGATCGTCGATTGCAAGTCGAGCGCACGCTCGGTCCAGATCTGGCCGCCAAAAAATGGAGGGGAAAAGCGCGAGTGGGCTCGAGCGACCGCCTGACGCTGGCTGCCGCCG
>DASZUP010000430.1:0-2783 GCA_035547635.1 Pirellulales bacterium | reverse complement strand
AACGGTTTGCCCCGGGTTTCCGGAGCGAACCAGATCACGACCATGCCGACCACATAGATCAGGCTGGTCACGCCGCACGCCTTGGGAAAACTGCCTTCGAAGACATGCTTCATCAGGTAGCCGGTCTGCAGCGAGCCGACGGCCGCCAGAATGCGACCGAAATTGAAGCTGAAGCCCTGGCCGGTCGCACGCACTCCGGTCCGGAACAGTTCGGGCAGATACAACGGCAGCCAGCCGTAGAACGACGCCGTGCAGCCGCCGGCTACGAACACCGAAATCAGAAACATCGCGTTGAACTCGGTGTTGAAGCGGAACAGGAACGTAGCGGAGACCAGGGAGCTGACGCAGAGCATGAAGTAGGTGATGCGACGGCCGAACCAATCGCCCATCAACGCGGCCAGGATCGTGCCGAAGATGGCGCCGACGGCTGAGGCGATCTGCGTGTAAGCCTTCGCTTCGGGCATGCCCTTGCCGGCCAGTTCATCGGCCCAGGGGGTGGCCCACTGCAAGGAGCCCCATGTACCCAACAGGGCGATTCCGCCCAATGCAGCGCCCAGCAGCATGCGTCCCAACGGCTGCCGCCAGTTGCGGTTGGCTTCGTTTCCAGCGAAGGCCGACCGTTGCAAGTAGCGGATGACCGGGTAGGTGTAACCGACGGTTGCCGCCGCCAGGCCGCCCAACGTGACCGCCACTTGCACGGCGAGCGGAATGTCCTGGGCGACCCAAACGTAAATGATGGCACAGGGGCCAAGGGCGCCGATCAATACGCCGAGCAAGTCGCGAGCGGCCCAATGCGAGGTTCCTCCGCGGCCGTGCTCTTCTTGCCACTTTTCCGATTCGGGCACGAACAAGCGGATCAGCAGCGTGAGCAAGGCGGGCGCCGCGCCGAGGATCATCAACAGTCGCCAGGCGGAATTGGCAAACAGAGATTCAACCCAATTCTGGGGCAGACCGGCCCCTTCGACCAGCGTCTGCAACGATTCGATAAACGTGGTCAGTCCCAAGCCTACGGCGGCGATGAGCAGGAAGCCGACGTTGGATGCGGCCCCGATCAAACCGGCGAGAAAGCCGCGCGAGCGATTCGGCCAGATCTCCATGACCAGCGCCACGCCCAGCGACCACTCGCCCCCCATGCCCAACGAGGCGATGAAACGGTATACGGCCACTTGCGTGGCCGACGTGGCGAAACCACAGAGGCCGCTGAACACGGCGTACGTGAAGACGCTGAGCATCATGGCGCGGACGCGTCCCATCCGGTCGCCGAGCCAGCCGAACAGCACGCCGCCAGTCGCCGCGCCGACCAGGAAGCCCGCCGTGATCACGCCGAACCACAGACCGACGTCGCTGTCCTGTCCCAGCAAATCCTGCAAGCAGGGACGCGCCACCAGCGGGAACAGGCCCATTTCCAGGCCGTCGAACATCCAGCCCAACAGCGCGGCGGTTAACGCCATCCATTGGCCACGGCTGATGCCTCGCGGCTGATCGGGCTCTGGCGTCGCGGGCGCCTTGGGCTTCGATTTTTGTTCAGTACTGGCCATGCTAGGTCTCCGGCAGCGAGCGGGGTGAATGCGAATCGATGCGGCGAGTGCGCCGTCCATCGTCAGTCAGGTAGTTCCTCTTGCTGCGGTTCCGGCAGCCAGAAGCAGGCAATGCTGCCCACGGCGTAGACAAAGAATCCCACGGCGGCGGCTGAATACGCAAGCTTGGTGGTGGGGGAGGGCCCCGGCATGTAAAGAGCAAGCGTGGTGGTGACCCACGCGGCCGAGGTGCCGATCATCCGCCCGCCAATATTGGCGGCAAAGCTCTCGCCCGTGCCGCGCAAGTGCACGGGATAAACGCGCGGCAGATAGTTGCCCCAAAAGCTGAATTGGGCCACGGTCAACAACCCGGCTATAAATACGCCGATCTTCAGCATGCCCAAGTCGTTGACTGCGGGAAACAAGAACACCAGCGGCAGAACGAAGAGACCGGGAAGCTGAAAAATCCGCAACAGCTTTCGCCGGCCGACGATCGCCACCGCCAGGCCCGCCAGCGCGAAGCGCCCGACCAGGCCGCCCGTTTCCTGCCAGCCTTGCACGGCGCTGACGACCGTCTGTTGATCGCGCCGTTCCAACTCCTTGACTTCCGGCAAGCCCGGCACAATTCGCGGCAAGTGCTGGATGGCGCCGAACGCGGCGCCGTAGCTGCAAGCGAACATCACGGTGGTGACAATCGTGGTGCGCAAATACGCGGGCTGAAACAACTCGCCGAAGCTGGGACGTTTGAGCGTGCCTTGCGTCTTCTTTTCTTGCCAGGCCGGCGACTCGGGCAAGAACGGACGAATCAGCGCCAGGGGAATTGCCGGAATCAAACCGGAAATCAAGGCATATCTCCACGCCTCGTGGCCGTCGTAAATGGCCGGCAGGAGATGACCGTATTTCACCGCCAAGGCATAGGCGCCCGTCACCAGCAGACCTCCGATGGAAGAGAAGGCCTGCGTGAACCCGAGCACCGATTCACGCTGCGTGGGATTGGGAAACAGTTCCGCCAACCAGGCTACGGCGGCGACGAACTCGACGCACACGCCAATAAACGTGGTGCAGCGGAAGAACAGCAACATCGGCAGCGAGTCAGCGAACCCCGCGGCCGCGGCCGAGAAGGCATACAGCAAAATGCTCCAAGTCAGCACGCGCCGGCGCCCCAGCAGGTCCGTCAGGTAACCGCCGACCAGACCGAAGATGCCGCCGGCAAACGCCGGCACGAAGAACAGCATGCCGACCCAGTGTTGGAACTCGGCCGTACCG
>DASZUP010000429.1:0-13825 GCA_035547635.1 Pirellulales bacterium | reverse complement strand
GTCGAGCATCGGCTGAATCGAGAACAAATCAGGCCGATCCGTGGTGACGGTGAACGTGACCGTTTGACTGAACGGCGATTGGATTTCGATCGGTTGTCCGGGCGAAATGCCCGTCACGAAATTGGTCAGGCTAATCGGCGCCGCGTTGCTGCCGCCGGGCGATCCGCCATTGGCCGTAACCGTATTGTTTTCGAGCACGCTCTGATTGGTCGCGAGCGTGAACAGGGGCGGCTGGTTGACCAATTGTACGTTCAGCGTAGCCGTGGCGCTGGTCGTGCTGAACGAACTGAAGCCTCCGGTGGCGCCGGGCCCCGACAAGTCTGCGGTGCTCCCTGCCGTGCCGACGACCTGGTCCCAGCCGTAGAAGGTGATCGAAGCAACGCCCGCGTAGCCTGGATTGGGCCAGAAGCGCAGTTGATCGCTGGCGGGCAAGAGCAAGGCCTGATTCAAGGCGACTCCCGCGATCGTGGTCCAACTCGTGCCGTTGGCCGAGTACTGCCAGACGCCGCCCGTGCTGGGCGCGACGGCGGTGACCGCGATCCCCTGCTGGCCGCCGGCGGCCGTGTCGACCGTGAGGAAATTCGCGCCGGCCGTGGCGAGCATCGCGCTGATTGAAGTGCCCGCCGGGGCCGTGTTCGCCGGCGGCACGTTTTCGAGGATGGCCGGCAAGCTTGGGCTGCCTGAGCCGAGCACCGGCGCCCGATGGATCGGCACTCCGGTCAACGTCGCAGTAAACGGCGCCGAACTGAGCGGGAAGGGGGCGGGCTGGCCCTGCGGCCCTAGGCCCGAGTTGCCCAGGTCGTTGGCGATCAGCGTCAGCGAAGCCGTGCCGTTGAAATTGATGTCCTGTTCGTAGACCAGATTGGCCAACGCGGCCAGCACGTTCGTGATCGAGCCCTTGAACGTGACGTTGGCCGTGTTGTTCGCTCCGCTGACGATGGTAATGCCCGTCAGTTGCGTCAACCCGACGGCGCCGCCGGCGACGCCGTTTTCCGAAGTGTTGATCGTGACCTGCATCTGCTGATTGCCTTCGGGCAGGTCGACGTCGGCCACCGTGAAGGCGGGCAGCGCCGCGGTTGAGAGGCTGAAGGCCGAACTGGGCGAAAGCGCCACGGGGCCCGACGGGCCGCCGACCGTCGGCGCGTCGTTGACTGCCCTGACCGAAAGCTTGGCCACTGCCGGCGCTCCCGCGCTGAAAGGCGTGCTGCCGCCTGTGCCGGTCGACGTCAGGTCGACCGTCTGACCGTGCGTGTCGATGCGGCCGTTGACGTAGTCGAACGTCTCATCCCAGGCGACGAACGACAAGGTCGCCGGCCCGCCGTAGAAATCGTTGAAGTTGGCGTTCGGCAGGAAACGAAGCAGGTCGCCGCCGTCGAGCAGCAAGGCGCTGGTCGTCGAAACCGTCGGGAAGGCCGTCCAGGCGCCGCCCGGTAGCTGATATTGCCAGGTTCCATTGGCGGTTTGGCCGAGCCCGACTACGGCGATGCCGAACTGCGGCGAGACGACGGCATTAAGCGTGATCGCGTTCGGCAGGCTGTTCGGGTCGGACTGCAACATGCCGAGGACGGCGCCGCCCAGGTTATTGATCGGTGCGACGTCTTCGTTGATCGTAGCCAGCGATAGTGCGGCGCCCGATTTCAAAGTCGGCGCTTCAGGCAGCGGATTCACCGAGAGCGAGGCGACCGCCGACGCGCTGCTGAAGGGCGTGCTGCCTCCTTGACCGGTCGTCGAGAGGTTGACCGTCGAGCCGTCCAAATCGTAAATGCCGTTGACGAAATCGAAGGTTTCATCCCAAGCAACGAACGTCAACGTCGGGGCGCCGCCGCGCGTATTGTCGAACTTGGGATTCGGCAGGAACCGGATCGAATCGTTGCCATCGAGCAGCAGAGCGCTCGTCGACGAGACCGTGAGCGAAATGTTCGCCCAGCCGCCGCCGATCTGGTACTGCCAAACGCCGTTGGCTGTTTGCGTGAGGCCCGTCACCGCAATGCCATAGCGCGGCGTGCCGGCAGCGTGCAGCGTGATGGCGTTCGGCTGATTGTTCGGGTCGGACTGCAGCATGGTCAGTATGGTGCTGCCGTTATTGTTGATCAGCAGTTCGTCCTCGTTGATCGAGTTGAACGCCAGCGCGGCCGCGGCGGCTAGCGTGGGCGCCTCGGCCGCCGGCGTCACGTGTAGGGTGGCCGTCGCACTGCCGGCGCTCAACAAACTGAAGGGCGTGCTGCCGCCGGTGCCGGTCTGCGTCAAATCGACGACCGCGCCGTCGGCGTCGGGCCCGCCGTTGAACAGGTCATACGTATGATCCCAGGCGACGAACGAAATCGTCGGCGCCGGACCTCGCGTGTCGTCGAATTTCGGATTGGGCAAGAATCGCACCGAATCGTTGGCGTCGATCAATAGCGCGCGAGTGTTCGAGACCGCCGGGAACGGCGTCCAAGTCGCACTCAGCGGCGATTTGTATTGCCAGAGGCCGTTGGCCGTTTCCGTCATGCCGGTGACGGCGATGCCGTACTGGGCTCCCGGCGCGTTCAGCGAGATGGCGTTCGGCTGCACGAGCGGATCCGATTGCAACATCGCCAGCACCGTGCTGCCCAGGTTGCTCGCCGGCGGCGTGTCCTCGACCACCGGTTGGAACGTGAGATTGGCGCTCGTGTTCAACGTCGGCGCGTCGACGACCGGCAGGATGTTGATGTAGACCGTCTGCGTCGTCGACGACAACGGTTGCGGAGCCGGCAAGTATTGCGGCGCGGGCCCGACGCCGATGTTGCCATGGTCGTTCGTGATGACAGTCAGTTGAACGGCGCCGGTGCGCTCTTCAGCCGGTTCGAAAATCAAACCGTCGAGCGCCTGGTTGATCGCAGCCAGCGTGCCCAGGAAGTCGAGCCGGCTCTGGCCATTGCTCGTCCCGCCGGTGAACGTGATCCCGGCGATATTGGGGATTGTCAGCGTGCCGAGGTTGCTCGGGTTGACGGTAATGATCTCTTCGAACGGCGGCAGCAGCGCATTGTTGAGATCGGCGGCCGTGATGTCGCTGTCGGCAATGGTTACCGCATTGCCGCCCGCCGAAGAGAAAGTTAGCGGCGTGTCTTCATTGATCCCGATCGGCGAGCCGGGACTGCTGGCAGGAACCGACGTGACCGGGGCGTCGTTGACGGCGATTACGTTGATTGGAATCGAATAGACCGCGGTCTGCCCCGGCGCCGGCGAATTGCCGTTGTCGTCGATCGTCACCGTGACGGCCGCCTGGTCGCCCAAGTGGCTGTCGAAGTTGAGATCGGGAATGAATACCAGCCCCTCGAGCGCGGCGTTGAGCCCCGGCGTGGGCGCCACGGCGCTGGCTTCTCCCAAGGGCGCACTGATCGTGATCGTGCTCGTGCCATCGCCCGTCGGCGTCACGCCGATCGAGGCCAATTCGATCAACGCTTGACTCGACAACTTCAGCGTGCCGTGCGCGGCCGAAAGCGTCAGCGTTTCGCTGCCGCCGTTGGCGTCGACGTCGAAAATCGTCAGCGCGACAGCCGTGTTGTCGGCGCTGCTGAAGGGAGTCGTCAGGCTGAACGTAGCGGAAGTGGGAGATGCGGCATTGTCGTTCTCGTACATCGATAGCGACGGCGTGCCCGTGCCCGACGATACGAGCTGCACAACCGGCGCCGAGTTCGTCAGGTTGCCCAATAACAAGCGGAAGTGAGTCAGGCCGTCGGGCCCGTTCGCCTGTAGCTTATTGCCGGCGCGATCGGCGATGCCGACGGGCGTCGCCGCCGGATTGCCCGGGTCGAACTGCACGCCATTGTCGAGATAGATGTCGTATTGGTGACCGTTCAGCCAAACGCCGCTCAGCGCGATCAAGCGGATCACGTGGTTGTTGTTGTCGTAGGCGTAGGTGTAGTCGACGCCCGGCGTCAGCAGGCGGCCGTCTTGGCGCACGTCGACGCGCGCCGGATCGTTGGCCGAAGCATCGAAGATTCCTGCGCCGGAGCCGTCGTTCAATTGAATGGTGAATTCCGACAGACTTTCGCCGCGCACGAAGACAATGTTCGGCGCCGTGTTCAGGTCGCTCTGGTCGTTGTCGATCGGCGCCAACAGCGCGGCCGTCGGGCCGGTCGTATCGGTGTGCTCGATGGCGCCGCGATCGATGAACACGTTCTGCCCGGCGCCGAGGTTGGCGTTCGTCACGGCCGGATCGTCGATTCGCAGCTCCCCATAGAGATCGAAGCCCGGCGCGATGATCGGCGAAGGCGGAATGCCGATGGGTCCGGTGACCGAGGTCATCGTCGTGCGGTCTTGCAAGCTGTTGATCGAGCTGTCGATCGGAATGGCCGTATCGGTCAGATAGAAGTTGGCCGTCGCCGGATCGGTGCTGGCGTTACGGAACGGCGAAGGCCCGGCTGTGGTGACGACTCGATCGAAGCTTCCCAGGCCGATATTGACGGGCGCAGCGCCGGAGTTTTGATAGAAGTTTTCGCCCAACACGGCTGAGGCGCCGCCCGTGACATTGATGGCCCGGCCCGAGGCCAGGTTGACCAGCACGTTGTTGAGGATCGTTGGCGACGAGTTATTGGTGACGAGGATGCCGGTTCCTGTCGGATTGTCGCCGCCGTAAATCGTGTTGTTCACGATTCGTCCGAACGGCACGACGCTTTGAGGCGCGCCGGCCGGCTGGCTGTTGCCCTGGAACGAAATGCCGTTCTGCCCCACGCCATAAATCAGGTTGTTGATGATGACCACGCCCGGCGCCAAATGCGAGCCGTTCAAAGTCGGCGTGTTCACCAGCCCGCCCGGATGCGGCAGACTCGCGTTGCTGTCGGGCGGGGAGTCGAACGGCGTGCCGGGCGCCGGCGCCTTGACCAGGATGCCGTTTTGGGAGGCATTGCTGATCTGGTTGCCGTACAGAATCACTTCGCCCTGTGGCCGCGGCATCGTCACGTCGCCCTGCGCTGAGGGTACAGGAGGATTATATTGAATAAAGGCCGCCCGCGAGTCGGTGCTGACGAGTCCCGAGGAACTCGAATATCCGTCGGCGGCGGCTACGATGAGCCCGAACAGCGTAATGTCCGAACCGGAAAACTGTTGGACCGCGCTGATCGTGAACGAGGCCGTCGCCTGCCCGGCAGGAATCGTTACCGTCGCCGGCACGGTCGCTACGCTGGGGTTGAGCGATGCCAGCGTGACGACTAAGGGGCTCGAGGTCGGCGTATTGCGGGTGACCGTGGCCGTGAGGAATTGCGTGCTCGTGCCTGGAATCATGGTCGTCCCAGGTATAGACAGCGACAGGGCCGGCGTGTCATTGTCCGTCGGAGTGTTGCCGTCGCCGTCCGGCAAGATGTCAAGGCTTGCCGATTCCGTGGCGTAAAATGTGCCGAAGCCGACCGGAGTCGGCGTGAAGACGACAGTCGAAGGATACCTGGCCAGTACGCTGTCGATCACGTTGACCGGGATGGTGATCGAAGAGAACCCGTCGGGGATCGTCACCGGCGAAAGGACGTTGGCGAGCGTCGGATCGCTGCTGGCGAGATCGACCGTCAGCGGGCCAAATGAACCCGTCCGCGTGATCGTCAACGTCGTGGAGTTGGTATCATCCGTGGTTTGCGACACGTTCAAGGTGGCGGTCAAATCACCTGCTTGTCCAAACGCATTGATCTCGAAGGCGCCTCGCCCCATCGTGCTGGCGAGCAACATTTGTTGACTCGGCACGTATTCCATCGAATAAACGGGCACGCCAGGCAAGCCGTATCCATAGCGCTGCCAGTTTTCCGTGCTAGGCAGCCCGGCGGTTGGAACGGTCAATTCATAAACGCCGTCTTCCGTGCCGATGTAAACGGCGCCATTCAGCACGCCGGGCACATAGGCCGCAGAAAACGTCTGTGCCGTCATGCTCAACAACCCACCGGCGCCCGAACCGGTGATGTCGAGATAGCTAACGCCTCCGTTGATGGTTTCCCAAATGTGGCCGTTGCCGTCGGCAATAAAGGCCCGTTTCCAGTTGGTCGGGTCGATGGTCAGCGCTTCGACTGTGCCGCCCGCGTAATTCGTGGCCGCCAAGGATCCGCCCGCCGTGGTGCGCAGCAGCACCTGATTGCCCGTGCCGACCCACAACACCGCCGCGTTGGGCACGCCTGCCAGCATCCCGCCGTAAGCGATTCTAGCGCCGAACAGGCCATCCGACGTGCCTCCGGCGCCCAACTTCGTGAGAGTGGCGCCCTGATCCGTTGATTCATAGATCGATGTGTTGGCGCTAATCACGAGATTCCGCGGGTCCACGGCATTGAGCACGACCGGCGTAACAAACGGCAACGCATCGAGCTGGTAAATGGTCTTGCCGCCCGACCCGTTGACGGTGAGGGCCGGGAACACGACGCTCACCAGGTTGTTGCCGGCGTCGAAGGTCGCGCGATTGAATCCGCCAAGCAGTTGGGCGCTCGTGTAGCGAATCGATTCGCCTAGGCCGGCAAGCGTAGTGTTGTCGACCGCCACGTCGCCGCCATCGCCGCCAAAGAAGGTGCTCCAGATCGAGCTGCCGGGCAGTTGCTCGGGCGATCCGTTGTCCTGGTTGCCTCCGATGGCGGTCTGGGTGTTCGTGTCGTAAGCGACGTTGTGCATTTCGGCGATCGTCAAATTGCCGATCGTCGAGTACCAATCGCCGATCGGATTGGTCTTCGCGGTCGTCGCCGGACTGGTCAGGACGTAGATGCCGCCGTCGTTGGTGTTGAACAGATTGCCCTTGGAATCGAACGCCAAATGTCGCGAGTCTGCGTGCGGCGCCGTGTCGTTGGCAGTCGCGTCGTTGGTAATCTCGCTCCACTGCGGCGAAGGGACGGCGCCGGGATTGGGAGTGATGTTCGCGTCGCCGCGGAACAAGCGGCCTGTGTAGTTCGTCGCGCCGATCGAATTCGGAAAGCTTCCGCCCGGGTCGCCTGGGCCGGGCTGCCGGTCGCCGCCGACATAGACCACCTTCGGATTGCTCGGATCGGCGGCGATTGCAAAGTGGATGATGCCCTGGCTCCCGGGGACATCCGATTCGCCTAAGTCGGGTTGAATGCCCGTCGGAGTGCCGCCCTCGTTGGTCTTGGGCACGTCCATCGCTACCCATGTAGCGCTGGAAACGGCAATCGGCGAATAGTACATGTTCGCCAACTGCCCGTTCTTGATGTAACCGAAGAAAATCGAGGCATTGCTCGTTGCGATGCGAATGTTGTCCTGGAAGTAGCTCGCTTGCAGCGTCAAGCCGGCAGGGGTGATGTTTTGCCAGGTGGCGCCGGCGTCGCTGGTCATGAAGATCCCGCCCGCAGTCCCCAGCACGCCGACAAAGTAACGGTTGTGCGTGGGGTCGCTCGGGTCCGCCGTCAGATCGGTAATCGGCCCGACGGGCAAACCGTTCGTTCCCGACACAAGGGTGAAACTGGCGCCGCCGTTCGCGCTGCGATACAACCCGCCGGCGCTGAAGAAATGATTCGCGCCGGCCAAAATGATGTTGCCGCGCTCGGCGACCCCGGAAATATTCTGGCCTTGCAACTCCGGCGGACTGATTTCGCTCCAGGTAAGTCCGCCATCGGTCGAGCGGAGCAAGCCGCCCAAGAATCCGCCTGCGAAGGCGAAGCTGCTGAACCGGCCGATGCCGGCGATAATCGTATTGTTCGTCGGATCGGTAGGATCGAAGCTCAGTGCACCGATCGAAAGCGACGGCCGCAGCGTCTGCCCGCCGACGGTGATCGCCGGCAAGTTATCGGTGAGCGGAGTCCACGTCGGCGCCGCCGAGGGATTGTTGGGATCGTAGTTCGTCGTCTTCCAGATGCCGCCGTTGACGGTGCCCGCGTAAAGTACGTTCGGGCGCAGCGGATCGGGCAGCACGGTTTCGATCGCGCCGGCGGTCTGGTCGAGACCGTCCGGCGTTTGCGCTTGGCCGTCCTGCATCGGCGAGGGGCCGACCGAAGTCCACTTGGGAGTAGCATAGGGTATTGTGCCGCCCGAAACGTCGGTCACGCTCAACGCCACATTGCCGCTGATGAACCCCGCAGCCGTTGCAATGATCGTCGCGGTCCGCTGGTTGCCCGGATGGCTCTGAATGCCGTCGTTGATTGTGGAAATCGTGAAGTTGGCGCTCGTGGCGCCGACCGGAATCGTGACCGTCGTCGTGGTTGGGTTGGCGGCCCCTGGATTCAAGCCCTGCAAATCAACCACCAGTCCGCCGGGATGCTGAGCAGCGCTCACTGGGCCAGTGTTGACGCTGACCATCCCCAATACCGCCGTTCCCTCTGGTACGAAAGGATTACCGCCCGGCAACGACACCGTAAATGTCGGCAGCACGCCCGGATCGTCGGTCACGTCGACCGTGTCGCCGGCGCTCGTGAAGCCGCTTTCGAACGCCTTGAACATCACCGTCTTCGTGCCGTCGGCCCACTCGGGAGATCCCTTGACCACGCCGCTGTACAGGAACGTAGCAACCGTTTGTCCCGCGGCGAACGAGACGAACGCCGGGTACGACATTACATTGGTCGATGTCAGCCCGGTCGTCACGTCGACCGCCACCAGCGGGACGTTCGCGGCCGGCAGATTCGATCCACTGCGCCTGATCGTGCCTGTTTTGGCAGTCGACGACTCCGTGATCGACTGGTCGGCCAGCGACACCGTAATGCTGCTCAGCGACGCGTTGACGTTCGTAACCGCCGTCACGCCAAACAAATTGACGATGTTCGTCGCAGGGTTGCTCACTCCCTGCGCGCCGTTCGCCTGGTTGTTGATGTCGGCCGCGCTGACCTTGACCAACGTCGGGTTCGAATTGATGGCGGCAACGATCGCGTCGGCCACCTGTTGAGCCGTGTAGCCCGAACTGAATGCAATCCGGGCGTTGCCCGGCGTGATCGCGCTGTCGTTGTCGAACTCGAACGTCACTGAATGAACGCCGTCGCTGACTGTGAAAGTTTCGCCATCGGCCAAGCCGCTGCCGGCTGGCGCCACAATGGAATACGACTGCGAAAGGCGATCGTTGGCGTCGAACGTTTGGTAAAGCTGGATGTCGGGGAAGAAATCGCTGAAGTTGAAGCCGTACTCCGTGCCGCGGCGAATTTCGAGCTGGTAGGGCCCCGTCAGCAACTGCTTGACGGCCGCTGGATTGGGATCTTTGGTGAAGTGGGTATTGAAAGGATTGATCGCGTTGAATGGATTCGACTGCAAGTCCACGTAGCTCGTGTTGCCCGCGGCGCCTCCGGTGGTCGTGTTGGTGGCCATTTCGCCGCGTTCGGCGAAGCCGATCACGATATCGTCGATGTACCAGCCTTCGTGGCTGTTGTTGAGCCCGCGGTGTTCGGGACCGTTTCCGTTGTTATTGCCGCCTTGGAACTGGCCGAACTGGTCGCCCTGTACGTCCTGGGAGTAAGGGTTGTTTGCTTTGCCGGTCACCGCATTGATGGTCAAATCGCCCGGATTGAGCGTGGTGCCGGCGGTGCTGAAATCGAACCGCAATTGCAGGTTGTTTTGACCGGCGAAATCGCCCAGGTCGACGCGGGCTTGCCGCCAGCCGGTGTTGCTCGTCGTGCTGTCGAACAGCGGCTGCACGCGCTGCAACGGGTCGCCCGAGCCGGTGGCGCTCGAGACGCTTTGATAGTAGGCCCGTTCCGCCTCGGGATCGGTGAAGGTCGCCGGCGTGTAATAGTTGTTCGAGGCCAGCGGCTGCCAAGTAGCGCCGCCGTCGGCCGAGATCATCACTCGGGCGCTATCGAACATTTGCTGCAATTTGTCCTTCGTGCTCTGCGCGTCCTCCGTGTTGAGGAAGTAGTTGAAGTAGAGCGTCGGTTTGTCGGCGGCCGAATAGTTGGCCAAACTGAAGCTATTGGTCGAGAGCGAACCATAGGCCCCGCCGGGCAGATTGTAGGTGTTATAGAGGCCTGAGTTCGTCGTGTAATTGCCGGCATCGGGCTGCGAGTCGGCATTCAACGAATCGTTCGCAAAGATCGGGCCGGCGGGCGGCTTTTCTAAGCCGAAATAAAAGCTCGTGCCGCCGGGAGTCGTCGGATTGCTCGTAAACTGCGAGCGGCTATTGTCGGGCGCCGCCGCGATGCCGTGGCCCGCGTCGGCCGGCGTTGTCTTCGGATCGGCGCCGCGGTGGTTGGTGACGTGCCAGAGGTTGTAGTCGAGCGTCGAGAAGGCCATGTCGGCCACGCTCGTTCCGCCCAAAGAGATGCTCGACTGCCCGTTGCTGAAGACGTTTTGCAGTTGGCCGCTGCCGTCGAACGCGTAGAGACTTCCGTTTCCAACGGCGAACAGCATGTCTTTGAAGCGGCCGTTTTCGACGTTGGGCGGTCCGGCGGTCAGGGTGGTAAACGAAACGCCGAGATTGGCCACCAGGGTCGCCTGCCCGGTGCGAATGTCGCTGAATCGGTACACGCCGCCGTTGCTGCCGACGGCGAACATCGTTCCGTTCAGATAGGCCAAGCCGGTGATCGTTTCGCTGGTCAGTTTGACTCCGTTCACCTTGACGAAGACCGGCAGAGGCTGCGTCGGCAAAGTGACGTTTGTCGGCGCCACGTTGATTCCGCCGGCGCCCGTCGGCACCACGGCGCCCGTATTCGGATCGAGTTGGAAGATGCCGTTGTCAAACGGCTGCGTCGTGCCGTTCAGGCCAAGGGGGTTGTAGCTGCCGATGGCATACAGGAACCGTCTCGTGTTGCCTTGCGGCGTATCTTGCACGTACGCCATGGCGTTGTACTGCACGCCTCTGTTCGCCCCCGTGACGCTGGTGCTGCCGTTCTGGATGAATTCCGTGGCAACCCCGTCGTCCCCCACCTGATTCGCTGCGCCCGTGCCGGTGTCGATTTGTGCATAGTTGCCGGAGTTGCCGTCGTTCGAGCCTTGGCTCAAAGCAAACAACCGCCCGTCATTGCGCATCGCAATCGTGGGGTAACTTTCCGGGCTGCTGTTGATGATCTGCCCCTGATCGGTCTCGAACCCGCCGGTGAACGGGTTGATGGTTTCGAGGTGCCCCCCCACTCCGCCTGTCGAAACGAACAACACGACGTCCGATAAGTTGTACGGCGTGGCGTACGTGTTGAGCGTGGTAATCGTCGCGGGGCTCGACGTATCGCCGTTCCACAACGGCGTGAGCGTTGCCGGATCTTGAGCGGTCTGGCCGCCCTGGCTCCCCACGTGGTCCTCGACCACTCGGTTGACCGAGTCGACCGGCTCGAGCCGCACCAGGTAGCTCGACGAATTGGCGTTGAACGTGCCGTCCAGCGCCTGGGGCAACGTGGCGTTGGAATGAATGGCGACGTAATAGGTGAACGTGCCGCTGCCCGGCTGCCCCGTCGGCATCTGCACCGTGCCGATATAGGGATCGAGCGTGCCGAAGCTGCTGTGGTTGAGTTCGCTGGCGTCCTGGCCCGCGTTCGGCCGGGGCTGCTGATCGGCGACGTTCGAGTCGCGGCCGGTGTAAATCAAGTTGCCGTTCGAGTCGTAGACGTCGATGATCGTGTCGGGGCGCGTCAGGCCGTCGGCATATCCCACGTCGAACACGGCGGCCCAGGTCTTCGCGCTGGCGGTGATGACCTGGATCTCTTGATACGTCAATTCGAATTTGTACCACTCGACGCTCGTCGAGGCGGCCAGATTGCCCCCCACGTTGATCGAACTCGTGTCGCTCGCCAGCAAGTCGCCCAAGTCCTGGGCCGAGCCGCGACTGCTGTGGTCGGCCGTCTGCGAGTAGCTGTTGGAAACCAGCGGCGAATGGCCGGGCAATCCTTCGACGTCGATCCCGTTCGTGGCATAACGAATGTCGGAATACTGCACCGTGGATCCCGGGATTTCCACCTGGTTTTGCAGCCGGACTTGCAATTGATATTGGCCGCTGCTGATTCCCTTGCCGGGAACGAAAGCATTGACGCCGGCGCCTTTGCTATAGACCCGCACGTAGTAATCGTGAACGCCGGCCGAGCCCGGCAGCACGACGCGGAAGCCTGGATCGGCCGGATTGGTCGACCAGAAATTCATGAAGTTCGTGCCGCCCATGCTGCTTTGCAAGGGCTGGGCCAGGTTATTCGTCGACAAGCTTTTCAACAGCGGGCCGGCGAACAGCGGATCTCCGCCGCCGCCCAGCGCAACCGGATTGCCGGCGTTAACCTGCTCGGCGCCCGAATTGTCGCTGCGGGCCAGCACGTTGCCCTGCGCGTCGACCAATTCCAGCACGGCGTCGAGCGCACTCGACGTGTTCGTCAAGTTCAGCCAGACCTGCGTTCCCTGCGTCGCCTTGAACGTATAGACGTCGACGTCTTGCGAGTAGTCGGGGCTGATGTAGCCGTTGACTTGGAAGCCGAGCCGCGAGTTGTCGTCGCCGCTTTGCTCGTTGGGCGCCAATTGGCCCAGCGATTGAGGAGCGGCGGGCGTATCGTTGGTTCCCTTGCCGCCCGTTAACGCCGATTCGGTCTCGTTCAGCATCGCGACGTTGCGATCGTTGCTGAACGGATCGAACACCAGCCCGCGCCAATCGCCCGGCGACGGCTTCGAGGCCGTGCCGTCGTTGTTCGTGTCATTGTTCGGCGCGTCGGCGGGCGTCAGTCCGGCGCCGACCGAGTCGTCCTTCAGCGCCGTGAGCACGACCGGGTGCTGCGGGGTGCCGAGCACCTGCACTTCGCCGCCGATGCGGTCGCTGATGTCGAGCGGCGTGCCGCTGGCAGTGATGCCTGAACTTGAATTGGCGACCTTGACCACCAGACTCTGCGTGGCGCTCGATTGCAAGCGCAATCCGCCCACGCTGGCGAAGTTCGGCACGACGACTACGCCCTCGAGCACATGGACGATATCGGTATCGTCCCAAATGCTGGACGTTTCCAGCGTCGCGGCGCGGACGACCATGCCATTGATGCTGTCGCCGCCGATTTTGTTCAGGCGAACCAGCGGGCCGTGGTTGTCGTCGAACTGACTGAAGCGGTCGATGAGACCGGTGCTGCGGCCCCAGTCGGGCACGAGATTCGACTCGAGCGAATTGGCGTCGACGCTGATCGCCGCCCCGGCGTTGTTCTGAATTACGTTGTTGACGATCGAAGGCTGAGCGCCGAGTACGAAGATCACCGACGCATCGCTCGACTCGCGACCGTTGCGAAGGCCGCCGCCGCTGGCGGCATTGTTTTCCAGCGTGCTGTCGGCGACGCGGACCTTGGCTTGATGGATTTCCACGGTGTCGAAGGCGTCGAAACCGCCTTCGATCGCCGTCGAACCGCCGGCGTAAGTGATGAGCGTATGATCGAGGCTGCCGCTGGAGGTGGGCCAGAAATAGAAGCCGCCCCAGTCGCCCGCCTGCGGAAGCACGGCGCCGCCGTTGCTGGGCGTGTCGAACGTGCCGCCGCCGCCGTAACGGGAGTCGTCGATCGAGGTGAACACGATCGGCTGCGCCGCCGTGCCTTCGGCGATCAAGTTCGAGCCCATCTCCGCTTCGATTCGCGAACTGGCCGCCTTGACGATCACGCCGGGGTCGATCGTGAGTTGACCTGCGACGCGCTGCCGAAAGCCGCCGCCGAAATTGACGAAGCCCAGATCGTCGTGAATGACCAGATTTTCCTGCAGCACGTAAGGAATGTCGGTCGAAGCGAACTCGGCCGCTACATCGAGCGTGTCCAACGACTGGCCGGCGCTCGTATTGATGCGAACGAACAGGCCGTTGATCGTGTTTTGGGCGGTCAACTGCTGACCGGCCAACGGCGCGGGCATTTGCAGATTGAACGCGCCGGCGAGTTGCACCGTCGTTTGGCCGGCGCCCCATTGCGCCGCGACGCCGATATTGGCCGCGTTGATGGCGTTGGCGATCGCTTGCGCCACTTGGCTGGCCGTCATGGCCGAGGTGATG
>DASZUP010000428.1:0-1641 GCA_035547635.1 Pirellulales bacterium | reverse complement strand
CCGGGCGAAACGTTCGGCGACTTCTGCCATCGCAAAGGCGCCGAAAACCTGCTCGCCTGGACGGCCGAATACGAGGCTCAAACGGCCGGCGAAGGGCAGCCGGTCGCTACGTAACGTCTCCACGGTCGGCTGGGCGCCTGGCGGCAGTGCGCAGCGGCGCCCCAGCAAACTCTCGCGGGAAAGGAAGCTCGTCATGCAGTCGCTTTCGCCGTGGATGCGATACGTGCTGCGCTTCGTCGCCGTCTATAACGTGCTGGCCGGCGTGACGATGCTCTGCTTCTACCACGAATCGTATAAAGCGATGGGGGTGGCGAAGCCCGACTTGAACCTGCCGATCCAACTCGTCGGAGTGCTCGTGGCGTTGTTCGACATCGGGTACTGGATGGTCGCCAGCCGTCCGGTCGATAACCGCAACCTGCTCTTGCTCGGTTTTTGGAGCAAGCTCTTGGGCAGCGTGCTGGGAATTTACTACGTCGCCGTCGGCAAGTTGCCGCCGAGCTTTCTCGTGTTGCTCTTCTTCTCCGACATCATTTACCTGCCGCCGTTCTACCTGATCCTGCGGCGGTTATCCGCAATGGCCGCCGAGCGCGACGCACTCCTGACCGCAATCAAATCGCAGTGGAACGACGAGTCGCTTCGAGGGTGAGCGGGAGTCGTCGCCTTGTGGCCGGTCGGCTTGTGGACGACGAGGCTGGCGCCCTTGCGGGAATAAGTAAATCCCCCGGTGCATCCACTCGCCATCAACGCGGCAACTCTTTGATGTAGATATTCTTGAAGTACAGCGTGTTGCCGTGATGCTGCAACTCGATTTGTCCGGTTGAAAAAATCGGCTTGTCGGGATGCTTTTCGCGTTCCCAGAAGTTTTCCAGCACGACGTTGTCGACCACCAACACGTCATTCAGGCGTACGGTCACCTTGTCGCCGACCATCTTAATCTTGAAGGTGTTCCACTCGCCAATCGGCTTGTCGGCGGTCGTCGTCGGCTTCGAGGGGTGTTTCTGGTTGTTGTACAGGCCGCCGGAACCAATTCCCTTCCATTCGGCCGGATCCCAGATTTGCACTTGCGGCGTGCCGCGCAGGTAGATGCCGCTATCGCCCTTGGGCAGGATCTTCCAGTCGACATAGAGTTCGAAATCGCCGTAGTCCTTGACCGTCGCCAGGCTGTGCCCCTTGCCGTCGTACACGAGCACCCCGTCGACCACCTTCCAATGCTCCTTCATATCCTCGTCGGCCTTCTTCTGGGCCTCGGCGAGTTCTTCGGGCTTCGCCTCGGCGCGCTTGGTCGGATTGTCCAACGGCGCGGCCAGCAGCCCCTTCCAGCCCGTCAGGTCCTTGCCGTTGAACAAGGCCGTAAAGCCCGCCGGCGGCGTGTTGTCGGCCGCATGAGCCGCGACCGTCATGGCGAACACGGTTGCCAGCGAGCCGGTGTATCGGGCGAAAGAAGTCAGCTTCATCGGTGTTTCCTCGAAGAGTAGCGACGCAAGGAATGAACGCAGGGCAGGCTGGTCATAGTAAGCTCGGCAAAATGGCGATGCAAGAGCGGGAGCGAGCACGGGACGCGGAACTCGAAGTTCAGAAAAAATTCTGCGGCGGCGTCGATCCGAGCGGCAGCCGTTCGACCTTCTGGTAGAACGGACGATT
>DASZUP010000427.1:0-8975 GCA_035547635.1 Pirellulales bacterium | reverse complement strand
TGCTGGGCTTGCCGGCCGGCACCGTTCGCAGCCGGCTGCACCGCGCGAGATTGCAATTGCGAGCCGAATTGAAACAAGTGCTGCAAGCCGACCATCCCTGACCGTCTTGTTCCCCAACTCATCGCACGCCAACGACGACCGCCGCTTTCATGAACTCGACTCCCGACGACGAACTGATCAGCGCCTACCTCGACGACGAGTTGAACGAGACTGAGCGCGCGCGCGTCGAGGCGATGCTGGTCGAGCAGCCCGAAGCGCGGCAACTGCTGGAAGATCTGCGCGCGCTGCGGGGCGGCTTCGAAGGCCTGCCCGTTCATCGTCTGGACGATTCGTTCGTCGATCGCGTGATGCGCGGCGCCGAACGGGAATTGCTCGCCGGAGTCGTGCCGGACGCCGATGTCGACGTCGAACACGTCGAGGGAGAGCCGATTGAATTACATTTGAAATCGACGCAGCGGCATGCCTCGGAACCGGAGTTGCGCGAGGAACTCCGTCTCGAGCCGGCCCGACATGGTTGGCGGAGGTTCCGCCGGCCGCTTGCTTGGGCCGGAGCGGCTTTGGCGGCCGGATTGTTGCTGATGATATTCGATCGCACGCCGCCGGCCCGAGGCCCCCAGGTCGCCCAAGCGCCGCTCGACGACGCCCCAGCGGAGGCTGAGTGGCGACGCAAGGAAGCACGCGACTCGGGAAGAGATGAGGCGTTAGCCAAGGCGCCGCAGCGCGAGGCCCAAACCGCGAAAGCAGCAGATGGGCGGCAAACAGCCGACCGTATTGCTTCGCCCGCCGCAGCCGATCCGCAAGGCGGGCTCGGCGGCAGACCGCCCGGACAGAAACCATTTGCAGCATCGGGGACTCGCATGGCAGGCAAGGCGGCTGCCGCTCCGGCGGAATACGGTGGGCTTGCAGCTGGCGCACCCGCTGCCGACGCCGACGCGAATCAAGCCGCCATGCCGCGAGCGCTTGGAGAGCGATTCAGGAAGCTCGACCGGTTGAACGCCTATCAGGATTATGTCGGCTATGACCTGAAACGCATCGAAGACGGCAAGCTCGTCGCAGAGACTCTGGACGACAAAACGTTGATTGTCTGGTGCGATGTCGACAAGGACGTCGCCGACCGCCCTGAGTTCCGCCAGTTGCTGGCCAGCAACCGCATTGCCTGGGAATCCTCCAGCGAGGAGATTGAACAGCGACAAGCCGCGGCAAACAACAAAGTCGTCGCCGAGAAGCTGGCAAAGAAAGAGGCGGCCGACGCTGCAAAGCCCGCCGCCGCAAAGGCGGCTGCATCGTTGGGGCTGGAGCAAAAACAAGCCGCTGCCGGCGAGAAGGCCGCGGAGGCCGATTCCGGCGGCGACGAGGCCGCGCAGCAACGAGGAAGTGAACGGAAACCGAATTATGATGCGCTCGAACGAACCCAGATTGTCGCCGAAACCGTCAATGCCGCCGACGCGGACTATGTGCTCGTCAAGGCCACGGCAGACCAACTGAAGGGCGTGCTGGCGGAGTTCGATCGTCACCCGGAATTGTTTCTGTCCGTCAACGTCGAGCCGTCCCCCGCCGCGCCCGAGCAACGCGCCTACGCGGCCTACAATCGCGGACGACAGGTCGACGAGCAAAGCGAGCAGACCGCGCAGCCACTGGAAGAAGCGAAAAAGGCGCCCGTCAAATCAGCCGTCGGCGAGCCGCAAGCCGACACGAACGCCAACGGACCGCGCCCGGCGGCTGCAGTCTTCGGCCGGGCGCAACGGGTCGTCATTCTGCCGCAACTCGCCCAGTCTCCGGACCTGGAAGGCGCCGCACCCGAACCAGAGGCGCCGCAAAGTCAACCGCTGAGCAGCTCGCTGCGACGCGCCGATAAGGCGAAACGGAAGATAGCGGTGAGAGGCGGAAAGGAGGCGATGGAATTCAGGTTCCAAAGGTCTGAACAACCGAGCAGGCCGAAGGCCAACGGGGCGGCGGAGACGGAGGAAAGCGAAGACAAACCCGCAACCGCGGTCGCCACTGAGCAAGTGCGGCCGGACTACCAGCAGGCCCTGTTTATCTTCCGCCACGTTCAACCGACGGCCGACTCTTCGCCCGCTTCGAAGGCGGACAGGTGATGGAGCGCCTGTGCCGCGTTTGCTACGGCGACACGCTGGTCTCGCTCGAGCCGTGCAGCCGATAGCAGGCAATTTCCTGGTCGTTGCGCATGAACAGGCAGTCCTGAGCGATCGCCGGATGATTCCAGGTCTTGCCTTCAATGGCCTGGAAGCGGCCCAATTCGCGGTGCGCTTCGGGCGTGGCTTCCAGCAGCACGGCCTCGCCCGTTTCGGAACTGACGAGCAACAGGCCCTGGTCGGCCAGCAGCAGGGTTTGCCCGCGGCCGTAACGCCCTCGTCGCCAACGCCGCTTGCCGGTCTTGACGTCAAGGCAACAGAAGGCGCCCCCGTCGAAACCATAAGCGAAGCCGTCGTAGATAACGAAGTCATTGTAGCCGGGCTTCATGGCCCTCGACGACCATTTCCGCTCTGCATTCCATCGGCCCTCCTGTTCCGAGACTTTCAACAGCACCGTTCCCAAATCTTCGGAAGCGATGAGCACGTCGGCCGGCCCCAGGACTGCCGGCTGTACGGCGCGCCAGACCCCGGGCGTGGCGGCATCGTACCGCCAGCATTCCTTTCCCGTCGCCGGATCGAGAGCGACCAGTCCGAGGTCGCTGAGGAATAGAGCTTGCGGCTTTCCGCCGAACTCCGCCGGCTGGGGCGACGTGTAGCTGGTCGGCCCGGCGGAAGCCGTCCAGGCCAATTCTCCATCGGCAGTCCGGTAAGCGAGCAAGCGTTTGTCGGCTTTTCCGCCCGCATAGGCGATCACCACGCCCTCGGCGACCAGCGGCGAACTAGAGAAGCCCCACATCGGCAGCGAGGCGCCCGAGTCTTCCATGACGTTGCGCGACCAGCGGACCTTGCCCGTGGCGGCATCCAGACAATTCAAGATGCCGGTGGCGCCTTGGGCATAAATGCAGCCTTCGGCAAAGGCGGGCGTCGCCCGCGGTCCGGCGCCGCTTTGGCTGTCCCAAAAGCGGGCGGCGTCTTCATGCGTCCAGACGCGACGGCCCGTTTCCGCGTCGAGGCAGACGACGGCTTCTGCCTCGCCGGCCTGTTCCTGGGTGAACAGCCGGCCGTCGATGACTAGCATCGACGACCAGGCCGGGCCGATCCGCTGGCGCCAAACGAGCTTGGGCGGCTGCGCGTTCCAACTCGTCGAGATTTCCAATCCGCGCACCTCGCCGTTGCGCTGCGGTCCGCGATAGGCCGGCCAATCGCCCGGACGCACCTCGAGCGCAGCGGCCTGGCTGCCATCAGCCGCCTCGAAGGCATTCTGCGAGCGCTCGGCCAGGTAAACATCTTCGTCGCTAGGGCTCCATCGCCAGCGGATATCGGGTTTCAAATCGCCGGTCAATCCATCCATGCGCAACAGGCAAACAAAGCCCCAGATCAGGCTGCTGGCAAGGATCAATCCAGCGCGAAGATAACGTCGCGAAGTCCATCGCGCAATCAGCAAACCGACGCTCCAGGCGGTAAACGCGACCGGCAGCCCGAACAACAGCACGCTGATCGTGCCCATCGTTTGCCGCGAAGCCACAATGGCTGCGGCGGCTCCAAGGACCAGCGCCAACAGAGACCAGAGGCGGTCGCCCAGCCCAACGGTTCGGTTGACCAGCCACCAAATCGGGAACAGCAAAGTCAACAGCGCGCAAGCGCCGGCCGTGTTCAGAAAGGTGGTCGAGATCGGCAACTCGCGGAGGTTGAGCGAGAGCGAGAATGCCCAATAGACTCCGACGAGCAAGAGCCCCGGCCAGGCGCGGATCGGTCTTGGCTGCAGGGCCTCGGCCGCGGCATCGGCTTCCGTCGCAGCCGGTGCGGGGGATTCTTCGTGCTCCATGGCAAATAACCTCCGATCCGAATAATACTGCTGAGATGGATCTGCGTATCTTGTTTAATGCTCTGACCGCTCAGTCGCCGGGGCCTGCACAGGCCGGCCCGCCCCCCCAAGCCAGCGTTCCTTCACGCAGTTCTCCAATCAGCGAACGAGTCCATTCCAACTCGGCTTTGCGCATGGCCAGCGCATACTCCGCCTCAATCAGGCAAACGCGACCGATCTGAGGGACAAGACTTTGTAGTATGGCGTCGATCGCCACAATGCCGCACTGCAGTTCGCGGGCGCGGATCAGCAACTGATCGGCGGCTTCGCCAGGCGTCAGATGCCCGACGAAGCTCAGCGCGGCAATGAACGAGGAGGGCTCGCGCACCGGCTTGGACAGCAGGTCTCGGAGCCACTCGAGCACTTCTCGTTCTCCGGCGTCGGTCAAGCGGTAGGTGGTTCGTTCCGGCCGCCGTCCTTCGCGGCTCGTCCCGACCTCTTCGATCAACCCCGCTTTCGCGAGTCGCTCGATGGCGTGATAGAGCGAGCCGCGTTTGAGTTCGAGAAAGTCGTCCTTGTGTCGCTCGCGAATCAACCGCTGCATTTCATAAGGGTGCAGCGGCTTCTCGCGGAGCAGGCAGAGAACGGTGAGAGCCCACAAATTGCGTCGCATTCGCTCGGATCCCCAAAAATGGCTCCAATGAATTAGCTGGTTTTGACTATAATGAACCAGCTATCCTGTCCGCAAGAGCGGAATGGGCATTACGGGGACTGGCTTAACTTTTTCCAAGCTTTTTTCCTTGCCCGACGAGTCGTACTGCATAGTATTGATTCAAACAGTTGTTTGAAATGGCTGTTTACCGGCATTTCCCGATCTGCGGCGCCCATGAGGGCTGTGTCATGAACGAATTCGACGATACCAAGCACCGGCTGCTCGAAACCGCAGGGATGGTATTTGCGGAAAAGGGCTACCGGGCCGCGACCGTCCGAGAGATCTGCCAGCGCGCCGGCGTTAACCTGGCTGCGGTCAACTACCACTTCGGCGACAAGCAGCGGTTGTACATTGAGAGCGTCAAGCGAGCTCACTTCTGCCGCGGCCAGCAAATCCCGCGTCCCGAATGGCCTGCGGGAACGCCGGCCGAGACCAAACTTCGCGACGTGATTGGCGCCGTGCTGGCGCGGATGCTCAGCGCTCCGGATCAGGCCTGGCAGGGCCAATTGATGCTGCGCGAATTGCAGCATCCGACCGCAGCCTGCATGGAACTGGTGCGCGACTACATGCGGCCCCAGTTCGAATTAATCATGGCATTGCTGCGCGAGCTGCTGTCCGAGCAGGTCGACGAGAACCGGTTGCGGCTGATCGCCTTCGGGATCGTGGGGCAATGCCTCCACTTCCGGCTGGGCCGGCCGGTCATGAGTCTGCTGACGCCGCCGGAGGAATACCGACGCTACCAACCCGACTACCTGGCGGACCATATCGCCGATTGGACGCTGGCGGCGATTGAAGGCCTGCGCGCCCGGGCCGACCACGGCGGGCCCGTCGCGACGGGCTCTGGAGGCGGTCGATGATCTGGATCGCCTGGAAAATGCTGACCGGCAACCGCGGCAAATACCTGGGCATCATCCTGGGCATTGCCTTTGCGTCGCTGCTGATCGCGCAGCAGAGTTCCATCTTTTGCGGCCTGATGCGGCTGACGATCAGCCAAATCAAGGACATCGAGGGCGCCGACATCTGGGTGATGGATCAGAACGTGCAGTTCATCGACGACATTAAACCGCTGTCGGAGAACGACCTGTACCGCGTTCGCGGCGTGCCGGGCGTGCAATGGGCCGTGCGACTCTATAAGGGCATCACGCGGGCCCGGCTGGCCGACGGCGCCTTCCAGCAAGTCATTTTGCTGGGCCTTGACGACGCCACCATGGTCGGCGCGCCGCGCGAGATTATCGTCGGCAACCTGGCCGACCTGCGCCGGCCCGATGCGCTGATCATGGACGAAGCCGGCTACCAACTGCTCTGGCCCAATGAACCGTACGAGCTGGGCAAAACGTTCGAAATGAACGACCGTCGCGCGGTGCTGGTCGGGGTGTGCAAGGCGCGGCGCACGTTCCAGACGTTTCCAATCGTCTACACCCGCTACAGTCAGGCCGTGGCGTTCGTGCCTCGCGAGCGCAAGGTGCTGTCGTTCGTGCTCGCCCAGCCGGAACCCGGACTGGATCCGCAGGAGGCGTGCCGGCGGATTACCGAGCAAACCGGTTTGCAAGCGCTAACCCGAGATGAATTCTCGTGGAAGACGATCTGGTACTTCATGCGCAAGACCGGCATTCCGATCAATTTCGGCATCACCGTGCTGCTCGGCTTTATCGTCGGGACCGCGATCGCGGGGCAGACGTTCTACTTGTTCACGATCGAGAATCTCAAGCAGTTCGGCACGCTGAAAGCGATGGGGGCCGGCAACCTGAGCCTGATGGCGATGATCCTGTTCCAAGCGCTCGTGGTGGGCGCCATCGGCTACGGGTTGGGCGTCGGAAGCGCGGCCATTTTCGGATATGCCACGCGCAACGCGAACAAGCTCGCCTTTTTTATGCCCTGGCAGGTGCTGCTCGGCGCAGGAATCGCCGTGTTGTTGATCGCCATGTTGTCATGCCTGCTCTCCATGCGCCGCGTGCTGGTGCTGGAGCCGGCGGTCGTGTTTCAAGGGTGAGCAGTCGGCCAAAAACCAGAAGCAACTCGCGAGACCGAGGAATCGAGTCGATGGCGGAAAAGGCGGATGCGGCAGTCGTGTGCCGCGGCATTACCAAAGAGTACGGCTCTGGAGCCACGCTCGTTCGCGCGCTGCGCGGCGTCGATCTGGACGTGTATGCCGGCGAACTGACGTTGCTGGTCGGACCAAGCGGCTGCGGCAAGACCACGCTGCTTTCGGTCATCGCCGGCATTCTCGAACCGACCGACGGCATGGTCCGTGTACTGGGCGCCGACTTGCCGCGACTTTCTGCGGCGCAAAAGGTCCGCTTCCGCGGTCAGAACATCGGTTTCGTCTTCCAACAATTCAATCTGCTGCCCGCCTTGTCGGCGGTCGAAAACGTGACGGTTCCGCTGATCCTGGCCGGCTGGCCGCGGCGCAAGGCGCTGCCGAAAGCCCGGGAATTGCTCGATCGGATGGGCATGTCTGACCGGGCCGATGCGCTGCCGTCCAAACTGTCGGGCGGACAGCAACAGCGGGTGGCCATCGCTCGAGCCTTGATTCACGATCCTCGCCTGCTGGTCTGCGACGAGCCGACCTCGGCGCTCGACGCCCGCACCGGACACACCATCATGGAGCTGTTGCGCGACGTGGCGATGAGAAGCGGTCGCGCCGTAGCGGTGGTGACGCATGACAGCCGCGTGTTCGGCTTTGGCGACCGGATCGTGCAATTAGAAGACGGCCGCGTCACTCGTGTCCAGCAGCAACAGCCTGAGTACGAAGGCTCCGCCTCCGCAGACTTCGCGGCTCAACTCTCCGGAAATGCGTCCCTGCCAACTTCGAGATAATCGGGAATGCTGACGAAATACATTCTGCCGCTGATTGCCGTCGTGCTGCTGATTTTCGCCGTGGTACACGTGACCAAGTCGCCCCAGCCGCAGGCGCCGGCCATGCCGCTTGCGCCGCCCGCGCGCAATCCCTACCCGGACACGGTGGCCGGCGCCGGCATGATTGAAGCCCAAACGGAGAATATCGCCGTCGGTTCGCCGACGCCGGGCGTGGTCGTTAAAGTGCTGGTCAAGGTCGGCCAGCATGTCGACGCGGGCGACGCGCTGTTCCTGCTTGACGATCGCGTGCAGCAGGCTGAACTGAAATACCGCCAGGCGGCCGCCGCCGCCGCCGAAGCACAACTAACCATGCTCGAGCGCCGCCCGCGCCCGGAAGAGATTCCCGCCTCTGAAGCACAGGTGACTGAGGCCGAGTCGAACCTGGCGAGAGCCCGCGACCAACTGGAACGTGGCCGGCATCTAATCAAGACCCGGGTCGTGACCGAAGAGGATTTGATCGAGCGTGAGAAGGCCTTTCTGGCGGCCGAAGCGCAACTGGCGCGAGCCAGCGCTCAGGATCGGCTGCTCAAGGCGGGCGCCTGGCAATACGACAAACTGGTGGCGCAGGCCGCCGTCGAGGAGGCGCTGGCCCAGGTCGAGCAGGTCAAGGCCGACATCGATCGCCTGACGGTGCGGGCCCTGGTCGACGGAGAGGTGCTGCAGGTCAACGTGCGGCCGGGCGAATTCGTCGGCGCGCCGGCCGGGCAGGCCCTGATCGTGCTTGGCGACATCAACGAACTGCATGCGCGCGTCGATATCGACGAGCATGACATCCCTCGCTTCGTCCCGGGCGCCCCGGCCACGGCTGCCTTGCGCGGCATGCCCGACAAGGAGTTCGAACTGCATTTTGTGCGCGTCGAGCCGTATGTGGTTCCCAAGAAGTCGCTCACCGGCGACAATACGGAACGGGTCGATACGCGAGTGCTGCAGGTGATCTACTCGATCGGCGAGCACGACATTCCGC
Source organism: Pirellulales bacterium (assembly GCA_035547635.1). Taxonomy (GTDB): domain Bacteria; phylum Planctomycetota; class Planctomycetia; order Pirellulales; family JAICIG01; genus JAICIG01. The sequence goes on along the minus strand of DASZUP010000427.1, from coordinate 546 downwards.
TGTACGTAGGCCAGCAACTTGACGTCTTTATCAAGTGCCCGCGCGCGGGGCAGGAAGCAGGCCGGCCGGCGTCATAGTTGCGAGTTGTCGCGTTTCGCGCTGCTCTCCGCAGGCGAATTTGCTTTTACCGGCCCTGGAAATGCGGGCGGGCAATTTCCAGCAGCGACGGGCTGGCGCCAGAGCGGAGCGATGCCCGGGTGAAGCAAGGTTTCGGCAACGCATCGGCCCAGGCGCCATCGACCCGCCTAACAGACTCAGACCTGACAAGTCAGCGGGGCGTGTTGCATCAGCTCTGAGCCGCTGGCAGCAACGCGATGGCAATCAAAGCGACGCGCCAAAGGGCGAAGGCCAACAGGGTAGACCAGACGGCTTGCCGCATCAGTTGATGCTTGGCGACGGCAATGTGCGAGATTTCGACGATCTGCGTGCCCAATTGCGCCGCCCATTCGTCGTCGGTCAGACGGCTCGTCTCGCGGACGTATCGGGCGCAATCCGTGCCATAGTCGCGCACAATCTGCCGGAAGAACATCATGCCGTTCGGCGCCA
>DASZUP010000426.1:0-15232 GCA_035547635.1 Pirellulales bacterium | reverse complement strand
GCCCGAGGCCCTGGCCGGCGGCGCCTTTTTCATGTACCTGTTTCCCAAGATCGTCAATGGCTGGGATGCGCCGCCAATGGATTTCAGCGTGGCTGTGTGGGTCGGTTTCATCGCCTGCTTCGGCATGGCCACCGAGACCGGCATCATCATGCTGGTTTACTTGCGCGAAGCAATCGACAAGCGGGGCGGCTTGGAAAACATCCAATCGCTCGAAGAACTGCGTCAAGCCGTGATCGAGGGCGCAGTCCACCGGCTGCGACCCAAGTTGTTGACGGAAGGCGTGGCGATCATCGCCATCTTTCCGATGGTCTTCGCCAGCGGCGTCGGCGGCGAGATCCTGGCGCCCATGGCGCTGCCGGTGTTGGGCGGCTTGCTGATCTCTGATGAGGTCGTCGACATCTTCTTGCCGGTGCGATTCTATTGGGTCCGGCGCGCACGCTGGCTGAAGCTGCACGGCTGATGGCGTTCACCACGGAGAAAGGGGGAGTTCCTCTCCTCGTCCGCCGCTATACGGCCGTAGCGGGAGGCAAGTTGCTCAACAACTGCTTGAGGGCGTTGATCTCGATCGGCTTGACCAGGTGATGGTCAAAGCCGGCCTCGAGGGAGCGCTGGCGATCCTCTTCATTGCCCCAGCCGGTCAAGGCCGCGAGCACGATTGTTTTGCCCCAGGGCTCTTCTCGGATCCGACGCGCCGCCTCATAGCCGTCGAAAATCGGCAGGCCAATATCGAGGAAAATCATTTCGGGTCGGAAATCGGCCGCGACTTCCAGCGCCTGCGGCCCGTCATAGGCCGTCCGCGACTCGGCGCCCAGCACGCCCACGAGCATGGCAAGGCTGGTGGCGGAATCTTGATTGTCGTCCACGACGAGCACGCGGCGTTTGCCGGGATGCTGGTTGGAATCCGTTGCTTGCGAAGGGGAACTCATAGCGATCTCCGGGCGACTGACGATAAGCGCGGAACGCTCGCAGGCCCGTGCGAACTTTGCCGCTTGAAAAAGCGATCATCGCTGACAAGCCGGGCTGCATAGCCGACAGCTTGCTTGAGAAGCTTGCCCACTTCTACCCCGCATTGTAGCGACTCGGGGCTCAGGCGCGTAGCATGGTCTATCCTAAGCTATTTGCTGGCAAGCGGTTGCTCGGTTCGCCCGGCCTGCGTTTGCAGGCTGGCGATGGCATTTTCTAGTCCCGCGCGGGAGCAGGATTCCTGCTAGCGATCCTTGAGCCGCTCGGAATCGACGCGAGCCACGTCCCACATGTAATGGCCGATCCGGTGCTTTACGGCGGCAGCCAGGTGCTCGGCCGCCTGGTCGGGCTGGGCGGCGGCCTCGTAGTACAGCCCCAGGTACAACTCCGCATAAAACAGCCGGGCGTTGAGCTCCTCAGGCGACGGTTCTCCAACTCGCGCGGCGGCCAGCACTTCCTCGGGCTTCAGGCGGCCGGCGTACAAGGCGTGGACCTGCATCATCGGCACGCGCCGATCGTCCTTGATCTTGAGAATGTCTTTCTGCGCTTCGGATGCTCCGACGCTGCGAGCCATACACAAGTAACGCCAGACGGCGTTTTCCACGTCGTTGTCGTCGAAAGTCTGGTATTGTTCGAATTGCTTCCGCCCCTCGTCAAATCGGCCGGCGTAATAGTAGGAGATGCCGCGCTTCCAGTGGCCGCGCTCGCGGGCCGGATCCAGTTCGATCGCCTTGTCGAAATCGGCGATCGATTCGGCGATGCGTCCCAGCTTGAACTGCTCGCTGCCGCGATGATCGTACGCGTCGGCATGCTCCGGCTTCAATTGCAGCACGCGGTTGAAGTCGGCGAGCGCCTGGGAATGATTGCGCATCGCCTCGTGCAGCAATCCGCGAACGTACACGGCCCGCACGCTTTTTCCGTCCGAGGCGACGGCGCGATCGGCCAGTGCAAGCGCCTGTTTTGAATCGCCCCGCTCGAAAGCTTGCCGGGCTTCGACCAGCAACTCGTCGACCGATTGTTCCTCTGCATGAAGGACCGAAGCCGCCAGGCAAGCGAGCAAGCCGGGGGCCAGAATGCGATGCGTGCGCGTCATGATTGTGTGGAAAGGTGGAAAGGATGAATCAGGACGAATACTCCAGCTCTCTAGCCTACTTGCTCTCGGCGCCGTTTGCACGCGCGGGCTCGATGTTGATTCGGCGGTCGAAGACCAGCAGCGAGTCATCCGGCCAGCCTTTTACGGCGGAAACTTCGGGCCAGAACCGGCGATACCAGAGCCGGACGCGCAGTTTGCGGGCCGTCGGCGGAAAGCTCCAGCTCTGTTCGATTCGTTGTTCCGGCCGCAGCCGGGTGTCCGTTGCCACAACTCCCGCACGCCAAAACGGGGCCGGGCTGCGGCCTGCTTTGTCTTGCAGCAGTTTGGCGAAGAGCAGCCCCGCCTGGTCGGCCAGCGCCGGGCCGGCCGCCGCGGGCAGCACGGAGCCAGAGCGGGCGAACAGCCGTTGTTCTTCGGCTCCGTGCACTTCCAAAAGCAACACGAGATGGCGATCGATAAAACCGGTCGGCACGCTGTGGCCGATTCCGTGCGATGCAAGCGACACAGAAACTCGAAACTCTTCCAGAGCGGGCGCCGGCTTGACGGAGAGCTGCAGACATTGTTTGAGCATGGTCTCGCGGCCGCCAGGCAGAAACTGGTGCGAGGCGAGCGAGAGCGGATCGCGTTGAAGGCCGCCGGCGTCGGGAGCGAAGTTGGCGAACTTGCCGGTTGGCTTCATGTGGCACGTTTGGCATTGCTTGCCTTCGCGCCGAGCGGGACTAGCAAGCCATTCCGAGTAGGTCGTGTAAACCGGTACGCCGAACACGATTCCTTCATGGCACGAAGCACAAAATTGGCTTTGTGATTGCAGCGCGGAATAGACGTCTTCGCCGCGGTCGACGTCGTCCAGAGGGCCGAAGAAAAGCTGCCCCGCGGACGGCCGCAGCCACTCGAGACCGAAGCGGCCGTGAGCGAGCCCTGCATGTTCGACGGAGACATTCTTGATCTTGTGGCACAAGTCGCAGTGAACGCCCTGAGCCCCTACTCCCGAGACGCCGCGCAAGTCGTCGAAGGCCGCGTCGTCCGGCTCCACGGTCGGCGCGTGGCAGGAGGTGCAAACGCCCGCGCCGTGAGGGTGCTCGTCTAGCAAGCTCCAACTTTTGCCGGGCCGGCCATACCAATCGCTTCCATCGTACAGGTTCAGCAACCGCCGATTCCGAGCAGAGCGGGAATGTGCGTCAAGCCGCCATTCGTCGTAGATCTCCAGATGGCAGTTGCCGCAGTTCTGGTTGGCGGCCAAATCGGGCCGAGGATCAACCCAACTGTAGCGTGCGCAATCTTCCGTCGGCAGCGGCTCGAGGCGGAGCGCGCCGACGTTTTGGCCCGGTTTCAATTTGGCCCTCAGCGGAAGTCCGCCGATGAAATAGCCGGCCTTCGATGCCGTGAGCGAAAGTCCGTGTTCGATATCCGTCGGCCAGGGCAGGGCAAAGGCGCCCTGCGAATCGCTCTTTACGGAGCGCCGCCGGCCACGAATTCGCACCGTTGCGCCGCTGACGGGGCGACCCTCTGCGACCACGACGCCGAAGATCATGGTGTCGTCGGGCGGTGTTTGAGCGGCGTCTTGAGGCCGGGCGGAGCGGGAAGAGCATTGCTCCCAAAACGCTCCGGCGCCGGCTGCAAGCAGCGCCATGGCCAGCAAACCAAGCCGAACTGGAGATCCGATCCGCAACATCCACCTGCCGGGGCGACGCCTAGCGAAGTTCGAACTCGGAGAGCGCCTTGAGGCGCTCGGCCGCGGCATCGGCCGCTCGCGTGCCGGCGTACTCCTCGATGACCTTTCGGTAGTAACGCGCGGCCGAGCTCTTGCGACGGACGTCTTCAAAATGTTTTGCCGACGCCATCACGGATGCGGCCATCGCTTCATAACGCCGCTGGTCGAAGTGCGCGTACCATCGGCTGGCCGCCGCGGCGGTTTCCTTCGCGGATGCCTTTGCCGTTTGGTCCGGACCGAAATCTTCTCCATCAGCCAGAATGGTGAGCGCATGATGGACGAGTCGTTTCAGTTCAGGATGGCGGTCCGGCAGACGGCGAATCAACGCCCAGGCCAATTCGGAACGTCCCTCGGCAGGGATTTCCGCCGCACGCTGAATGATCGCTCGCGTCGCCTCCAGGCGGTCGGTCAGGTTGGTCCCGTTCAGCCGCTTCACCAGCAGAGCGACCAGATCGGGCTCGGTCTCCTCCCGAGCATCGGAGGCGTCATGCAAAAGCCGGCTCTTCAGGGCCTGAATGCGGGCCAGGTGCGGCGCATTTTTCGGCACTTGTTCACCCAGGTGTTCGGCCACGTACTGGAGCATGGTCGGATCTTGATTGTGATCCATCGCTTCGCTCAGTTTGTTCGAGATGACCACCACCGGACAACTGGCATAGATCTTGGCGGACTTGTTCAAGCCCCGCACCAGGGCCGGAATCGACTCGGGGCCGAGATGGTCGAAACTCCGCTTCGCTTTTTCTCCTGCTTCGCCTTGCAAACGACCGACGTCGAACTCGATGAAGCGGTTGACGATGTCGTCCAACCGCTTTTCTTCTTCGGCAGCCGCCTCAGGCAGCGGCGTTTGCAGAGCCGTTTCCGCTTGCTCGGGGGCGGGCGGCGGAATTCTCGCGGCACGAGCCGCACCGGGCAGGCCGCTGGCCGCGACCTGCTGTTCCACTCGAGGCGCCTGGTCGGAGATCGGCGTTGCTTCGGTCAGAAGCAGGCCAAGTTCGGTCTCTTCCTCAACGGCCGCGGAAGGAGGCGCCGACGCGTCGGCGAACTCTGTGAGCGGATCGCGTGTCTTCTCGGAAAGCGATTCGTCGTTTCCGTCGCGCAATTCGGTCCGATCTCCTGCATCGCCGCCTTCTGCCGGCAAGTCCTGGCTAGAGGCAAGCAACACCGTTGTTTCGGGCGGCGCCGGCGGCGCTTCGCTGAAGCTGAGCCATAACAAGGCGGGCAGAGCGCGGCGCGCGGTGGGCGGAATGATGATCGAACCCAGCACGATCACCAGCAGTAAGTGCAAGGCCATGCTGGTCAGCCAGCATGGCAATGCCCGGCGGAGGTCGCTCCGCCAATGCGTTCTTTCGTATTCCGCTCGCCACCGTTGGGAGCTTCGTGCGCGACTTGCTTGTGCGCGCCGCTCATGAACGGCTGGCTGGCCGTCGCTCCGGCCGGGCGCCTGGGCATCTTGCTTAGCACGCCCGCCGGCGGTCTGGCAGACCGATAACGCGGCGGGCGGCGCCGCATCGCCGTGCGGACGCCCCTCGGCCGGCCTGAAGGCCGTTGAATCCGCGGTCGATTGCGACCAACGTTGCCGAGCAAACATTGAGGGAGAGGGGGATTTGCTCTCGGGGAAATTCGGCGCCCACGAATCGCTGTTCCGCATAGCCGGCCTCCTCGCGCTATGTATAGAGACAAGCAATCGACCGAGAAGAGTTCCGCTCGAACGGTTCGCGCTGAAGAGCGAACTTGCTGACTAGCGCGGCAAGTCGCCCGCACGGTTAGTGAAGGGGGCAAGTGCGATATGTCTGGCCTCTGTTCCTACCGCACGCCCGTCAGAATAGACCTTTGAGGGGAAATGTCAAATAAAATGTCCGCCGGGGCTGGCACATGCGGAGCAGGAACGAGCACTTCACGGGCGGGCGGCGGCGGCGCGAGAACGCGACCCGGCGAGACGGGATTGTTGTATTGCGGGCGAATCGTTACCCTGTCGCGACATTTTCTGTTTGCCGACTTCAGTTTGCGCCGTATTTCGGGCGGTCTGCGCGATCTGTCGGCCCGCGCCACGAAACGAGCGCAGGTCGCATACTGTCCAGGGACTTTCGAGCGTTCAGGCCGCCCATGAGCGCGGGTCGAGGATTGACGAACTTCGAGTCGGAAACGGCTGCTAGCGGCTGTATGGCGCCTGTTTGGCGCCAAACGCTGGTCGGGGCGGTAACATTCGTGGGATGGCTCGCTTTGTCGTGGCCGCCGGCGGTGCAAGCCCAGTTCTCCTACGTCCATCGTGAACTTGAGCCGGAACGCGTTGATAGCAACGAGGCGGCCGGCGATGGTCCGGCCGGCCCGCTGCTTTCGCTGCGCTTCAGCGAACCTCGCGAAACCTTGGAACTGCTGCCGCGCCAAGAGGACCAGTGGAAGCACGCCTCGCCTCGATGGATTGACGAAGACGAGCTGATTTCGCCTACCTTGTTCGACGGCGCGAAGGCCGCGCCGCAGCATTCGCGGATTCCTCAGGTGGGACGAATCCATTCGGCCCGAGAATGGCGAGCCTGGCGTCGACGCCGGAGACGTTGGAGCGACAGTTGGCTGTTTTTTCCGATCAGTTTGACTAAGTTTACCGGCCTGTTGCGGTCGCATGAACCGGTGCACGACCAAATCAGCGATGGCGAAGGATCATTGACCGGGTTGCGCGGAGGCTGGGACATTGCGCCGCGGATCGGCGTTGAAAGCCGTCTGGCATTCGCCCGGCAACTGCTGAAGGAGCAGTTTCACCTGGGGCCGCAAGCGCACGAGAACTTCATCCTCTGGGATGCCGATTTGCTGATCTACCCCTGGGGAGACCGACCCTGGCGGCCCTATCTGATGGTCGGACTGGGGCTGGCTGACGTGCGGTATATCGACAATGCCAGCGTCTTCTGGCATCAGACCTTGCTCACGACTCCGATTGGGGCCGGTTTGCAATACCGCTTCAACAACCGCGCCGCCGTACGGGTTGACGTGATTGACAACATGCTTTTGCGCAATAGAGCGGGCGGCGGCAGTCGCCATCTGCAGCACGACCTGGCGATTACGTTTGGTTTTGAGGTTCGCTTTGCGCGACCGCACAAGCCCTATTTTGACTATCCTCACAGCCGACTTCACGGCCTGAAGGTCTTCATGCCGTACCATTCGGACTGAGCGCGAAAGGCGTCCACCGGAATTGCCGCAGCCGGGGATTGCTGGCTGGAGTCTAGCGATCTCTAGAAGAAGATCCGCACGACGGTTTCCGCCACGCAGGCCGGTCGCGGTTCGCCTTCGACCTCAAAGGTTTGCTTGAATGTCGCTTGAACCGAGCCGCGAGTCTCTTTCAGGTCGATCAGTTCGGAACTCATCCGCACCCGCGAGCCGACGCGCACGGCGGTCGGAAAACGAACGCGGTTGAGCCCGTAATTCAAGACCATCTTCACGCCTTCAATCCGGAAAATCTGTTTGACCAGGGAGTTACACAGCGAGAGGGTCAGAAAACCGTGCGCTACGGTCGTGCCGTAGGGCGACTCGCGCTGGGCTCGTTCCGGGTCGCAGTGGATCCACTGATGGTCGTCGGTTCCATCAGCGAAGGCTTGCACGCGCTCCTGGGTGATTTCAAACCAATCACTCGAACCGAGCGATTGGCCAACGAGCGACCTTAGTTCTTCCAATCCGTTGATCACCCTCACTGCCATGTACGATTTACCTAACTGCTTGCAGGAATTACTGAAAACGTCGTCCGTTGCCGGCAAGTTGGGTGCGAAAGCAGACAAAATCGACATTGACCGGCCCCCCGGGACAAATCTATCGTGCTCCGCCGCATTGTGTTTCCGCAAGAGTCGCCGCGGGGTCGAGACGGAGTTTGCAATATCGTGGTCGCGCGTGGGAAGCACCAGAGGATCTGGCGGCGGTCCGCAATCTGCCTGCCTGCCGGGACCGCGCGCCCTGTCGAGGGCGATCTTCCATTCGTCGTATTGTTCGCAACTTAACCTGTCATGCTCTATTCGAGCGGTTTTTCGCCTCGGGCACAAGTTGCCTTTCGTCGTCGGAGCGTCACGTTCGCGACGGCGTTGGCAATTGGGGGCTTGGCGCTTGCCGTCTCTGCAGGTTGCGCCAATACGCATTACGTCAAAGTCCGCTCGATCCCCTCGAGTCCGCTGGTCGAGCGTCTCAAAACCACGTCTCGCGGCGGCCCGCAGCCGAGCGCTCGGACGATGCAGTTATTGCGCCAGTACAACCTGGCGGGCGAGTTGCACGGCGACATGCAGCCCCTGCTGGACAAAGTGCAAGCCATTGCCGATCAGGAGCCTACCCCTCAGAAGGTCTATGCGTTTGCCGAGTTGAGCTATATCGCAGGCAAAAAGGCCGAGCTCACCAGTCCGGCCGCGGCGCTCGATCATTACGGAGCCTCCGTCACCTACGCGTACAAATACCTGTTTGATGAGCGGTACTCGCCGCTGCGGAATCCCTACGATCCGGAGTTTCGCGGCGCGTGCGACCTGTACAACGGTTCGCTGGAAAGCGGTCTGCGCATCGTGAAGCAGCAGGGCGCATTGCTGCCCGGCCGCTCGCACAGCATTGAGTCGGCCAGCCAGGCGTGGGACGTCAAGATCGTCATCCGCAGCGAGCGCTGGCAGCCGGCCGATTTCGCCGAGCTGAAATTCGTCTCCGACTACGAAGTGCAGGGGTTGAAGAACCAGTATCACAGCTACGGCCTGGGCGTGCCGCTGATTGCGATCCGCTCGCGCCAGGATTCCACCGACCCGGCGGAAAAGTTCATGCCTCCGCTGATGAGCTTTCCGGTGACGGCCTTCTTGCGCGTGTTGCCTGACGAGCAAATGCACGCGACCAGCTCGCGGCGGCGCCACGTGGCCTTGCTGGAGCTTTATGACCCGTTGAGTTCCGGCGATATCGAGATCGGCTCGCGGCGGGTGCCGCTGGAGACGGATCTGAGCACGCCGCTGGCCTACTTTCTCAATGACCCTCAGTTGGATCTCAGCGATCCGAAGATCAACCTCGACGCGATCGCCACCGAAGGCCTGTTGCGGCCCGACAAGACGCAGGCCGAAACGGGCCTCTACATGTTGCAGCCGTACGAGCCCGGCAAGATCCCGGTGCTGATGGTGCATGGGCTGTGGTCGAGCCCGATGACCTGGATGGAAATGTTTAACGATCTGCGCGGCGATCCGGCCGTTCGCAGCCGCTATCAGTTCTGGTTTTATTTGTATCCTACCGGGCAGCCATTCTGGCAGAGTGCGACGAAACTGCGCGAAGACCTGGCGCACGCGCGGGCGGTGCTCGATCCGCAGCATCGCGAACCGGCCTTTGACCAGATGGTGCTGGTCGGACACAGTATGGGAGGGCTGGTCTCGAAGATGCAGGTGGTCGCCAGTCGCAACGATTTTTGGAACATGGTGAGCGACAAGCCGTTCACGGCGGTCAAGGCATCGCCCGAGGGACGCCAGCATCTCGAGCACATGTTCTTCTTCCGGCCCGACCCTGCCGTGCGGCGGCTGATCACGATCGCCACTCCTCACCGAGGCAGCCGCTTCGCCAACGGCGCCACTCGCTGGCTGGCGCGTGAACTCATCCGGTTGCCCCAGATGGGACGCGAGGAGATTGTCGAGGAAAACCCTGGGTTGTTCCGAGAGCACACGTTGCTGGAAGTCCGCACCGCTGTGGATTCGCTAGCGCCGGACTCGCCCATTCTGCCCGTGCTTTTAGAAGCGCCGCAGCCGCCGTGGTTGAAGTGTCACAATATCGTGGGCGTGCTGCCCGACAAAGGAATCATCGGCTCGGTAGCCGGCGGATCGGACGGCGTGGTCAGCTACGCCAGTGCGCACCTGGACGATGCCGTGTCGGAATTGAAAGTTGACTCCGATCACCTCTCCGTGCATCGCCATCCGCTGAGCATTCTGGAGGTGCGGCGCATTTTGCTGGAGCATCTTGCGGACCTCGAATCGTTCCCCCACGCGCCGCGCGGGCTGGAGAGCACGGTCATGCGGGGCGACTTGCAGCCCCCGCCCGCATTGCGGCCGACGCTCGCGACCGACGCTCCGGCGGCGCCATGAGGTTGGCGTGGTCCGCTTGCAAGGCGAAGCAAGCGAGCGGCGGTAGAGAATGCCCAGACGCCAGGGAAAACTCGCCAGATGAACGGCTCGCCGAGCCTGCGCTGACGGCGGAGGTCGGGGTCGAGCGACGCGAAGCCCCAGTTCGCCGGGGCTTCGCCAACGCTCAGCCCCTCGACGCGAAACCGTGAAAAAGACGCTCGTCGGCTGAGTGGACCGTTAGCTGATTCGCATGGCCAGTCCGCGCGATGAGGGACCGCTGAAGGGCTCAAACCGCTCGGATGTGATGTCGTGATCGTCGGTTTGACGCGAACGCCGACGCAAGTGGGGAAACAGTCCGTGCGATTCGCCCGTCCGATTGAGCGGCTCGGCGTCGGGCGACGAAAACGGTTTGGGGGCGGTTGGCTCGTTGCCTGGCGCCCGAACCGCGGCGCTGCGACGAGTGCACGCGACTTCCGCCGCGGGTTCGGCAGCCGGCTGGCCTTCCGGCGCTTTGCCGTTGATTTCACTGCGGATGACGCGGATATCTCGCGGCGCCTGAATTCCGACGCGAACCGCCTGGCCCTTCACGTGCAAAATGGTGATTACGATATTCTCGCCGATTTGGATTTGCTGCTGCGTTTTGCGTGTCAGGACCAGCATGACAACACTCCTTTGCTTAGGTAGAAGTCCTCGTCTCGCACCGGAGGGCCTCTTAAGCAGCGCGTGTGCCAAGTCGCAAGAGAATGCTGCGATTGGGTCGGAACGTTCGCTGTGACAGCGAGTTGCGCGAAAACGGCGCCAGCCATGCTAGCACGGCTAGTGTACGTTTGTTACAAGCGATTTTGTAATCGCGAAAAGCGGCAGAGCTTAGCAGACGGTCGCCGCACAGAGAAGGCAAGTTGGAAAAGATTTATGCGACCGTGCGGGGAGGCGCCTTGGCAGATCCGCCGGCAAACGTCATGAACGCCCTGAACCGCCTAAGTTCCAATCACCGGACCGCCCAACCGACTAATTGGCGGTGCGGCGTTGGATTTCGTCGCGAAGTCTGGCGGCCAGTTCGTACTGCTCGCTTTCAACGGCGTCGGCCAGTTGCTCGTGCAAGGTGCGCCCGACGTGATAGTGATCGCGGAGCGATTCTCGCAGTTGGTCAAGCCGTTCGACGAGCTCGTCGTCCTCGTAGCGCTCTTCCATGTCGAATTCGGCGTATAAGTCGCGCATCCGACTCAGCCCTTGGCTGATTTCTTCGATTGCGGCCTCCGGACCTCGTTCCTCCAACACAACCAGCGATCGAGCCTGGGTGCGATGAAAGAGGATGAACGGCCGGTACTGCTCGTGCGACATCGTCCACTCTTCGCTGGGCGAGCAACTGCGGACGAAATCCATGAACGCCAGGCTATGATCGGCGTCGCTTACGGCTCGCTCGAAATCCCTTAGCGCCAACCAGCAGATCCGCCGCTGATAAAATTGCACGAACTCGCGGTCTGCTTCCACGCATTGTTCTTCGGTCAAGACGAAATCCTGGCCTTCATGCACGGCCAGCGCCAGCAGATAATCAAAATACGTTTCGGCGCCGCCGGGCCGTTCTCCGTCCGGCCGGCCGGAAACTTCCAGTTGCAGCAGGCCCAGGTCAATCCGCATCTGCAGCACTTCACGGCCGTCCGAACCGGACACGATGCGCGCACTCACTTCGCCGGGAACAAATTCCCAGTCCTTGAGTATGCCATCGATATGTCGGCGTTTTGCCATCGCCTTTTCGCACCCGGTCGAAGCCAGCCCCTGCGAACCAATTATATCATGGCAAAGGGGAAAAAGGCCAATTGAGCTGGTTGGCAACCGTGAAAAAAAGGCCGGAAATATCAAGAAATCTGATGCAACGCATCGCGGGCGGCCAGCACGTCGCGAATGGCCGTCTGCGGTTCCTGCGCCAAGGCAGTCAGGTGTCCCATCTTGCGCCCTGCGCGAGCCTCAGCTTTGCCATACAGATGCAGCTTGACATTGGGCGCAGCGCAGAGCCGCGCCCAGTCCGGTTCGCCGGGCGTCCACAAGTCGCCGAGCAAATTGGCCATTGCCGCGGGGCTCAGCAACTCAGTCGAGCCGAGCGGTAAGCCGCAGATCGCTCGCAACTGCTGCTCAAACTGGCTGGTGACGCAGGCGTCGAACGTCAGGTGTCCTGAGTTGTGCGGGCGAGGCGCCAGTTCGTTGATCAGCAACTTTCCGTCTCGCGTCAGGAAGAACTCGACGCATAACACGCCCACTACGTCGAGATGTTCGAGCACGCCGCGTGCAATGGCGACCGCTTCACGCACGATGTCCGAATCCAGCGGCGCGGGGGCGACGGAGACGTCGAGAATGTGATTGCGATGGGTGTTCGCGATCAGTCCGTAGTCGGCCATGGCGCCATCCATGCCGCGCGCCGCCACCACCGACGCTTCGCACTCGTAATCGACCCAGGCCTCGAGCACGGCCTCGTCCGTATTCAGCGCTTGCCAGGTCTCGTCAACCTGTTCTTTGCGCTCGAGTTTGATTTGCCCTTTGCCGTCGTAGCCCCAGCCGGCCGTTTTCAACACGGCGGGCAGACCCAGTTTGTCGGCAGCGTGGTGCAACTCGGCGGCAGAACGCACGGCGGCGAACGGAGTGACGGCAAAGCCGGCGGAACTCAAGAGCGTCTTTTCGCGCAAACGGTGCTGGGTGACGTGCAGCACGGAGCCGTCCGGACGCACGGGAGCCAATTCGGACGCCGCCGCGGCCGTAGCGGCTGGCACGTTCTCAAATTCAAACGTCATGACGTCGACGTTCTGGGCGAACTTGCGGATAGCGTCGAGGTCTTCATAAGCGGCGTTGATTTCGACGTCGGCGACCTGTCCAGTCGGCGTGTCGTAGGCCGGCGAAAGCGTATGGACGCGATAGCCCATCCGCCGCGCGGCAATGGCAAACATGCGGCCCAATTGGCCGCTTCCCAACACGCCGACAGTGGCGCCCGGCAGAATCGTGCGACTCAAGTCAGGCGGTCTCCCATCACGCGGTCCGTTTGTTCTTGGCGGAACTTTCGCAACTTCTCACGCAGCTCCGGGCGGCTGTTGGCCAGAATGCCGACGGCCAGCAAGGCGGCATTGGTCGCTCCGGCCTTGCCGATGGCCAGCGTTCCCACCGGAACCCCGCCAGGCATCTGCACGATCGACAGGAGCGAGTCGAGCCCTTGCAATGCATGGCTCTGCACTGGCACGCCCAGCACCGGTAGGAGCGTTTGCGCCGCGGCCATGCCCGGCAGGTGCGCCGCGCCGCCGGCGCCGGCGATAATTACTTCCAGGCCCCGCTCTTCGGCAGTCTTGGCGTATTCGCTCAGCCAGTCGGGCGTGCGGTGCGCCGAGACAATCCGGCACTCGTGCGGTACGTCAAACCGCGACAGCATCTCATCGGCGTGGCGCATCGTTTCCCAGTCCGATTTGCTGCCCATAATGACGCCTACCAGCGGCTGGGCGGCGGAACTCGACGGGGAAGGGGAAGTCATGGCGGTCGTCGCTCGCAAGTATCGTAAATGTGCGATCTTACTTCACAGCGAGGCAAAGCGACAGAGGGGGGCGTTTGAAGGCAAATGCGGAACTCGGAATTCGAAATGCGGAGGCTGGGCCAGCCAGCACGGACCGCCGAGTTCAGAGAGCCGGAGGATGGCGTAGCCGGCTGCTTTTTTGCCAGTCGTCGGTCAAGCATTTCCGACCTCTAAATCAGCGGCGGGCGTCCGAGGCTGCGGCGGATGGTGGAGAGTTGCCCAGCGTGCATTATGGCGTGCAGAGCCATGAAGTGGAGCATTTCGCCAAGAGTCTTGAATAGCGGCCGCGGCTGTTCCAGGGGTTGATGGAACTGCGCCTCGGAGAGTTTCTTCGCTGCCTCGACGAGCAGGACTCGGTGTTGGTTCCAAAGCGGCCGCAGTACGCTCGTGTCTCCGTATTCCGCAGTCGAAGGAGCGTGTTCGTCGCGAGCAAAATGTTGTTCGAATCCCGCCGGCAACGCGGGCAGGTTCGTTTGTCCCAACCGTCCGAGCGCGAGACGGTCAGTGAGGATCAAATGCCCTACAATCCAGGCCGCGCAGTTCGCCCCAGCGACCGGCCGGTGCAAATAGTCTTCCGGCGACAGATCCTGGACGAAGGAGTCGAGCATCGTTTGCGAGGCCGAAATGGCGTAGGCGATCACGTTGCCGAAGTCAGACATCGAATTCTCTCATCAGAAATAGATCGGATCGGGATGCTGGTTTTGAGGCGCCGCAGCCTCTGTTCAGGAAGGATAGCGATTTACGGCATTTCAGCCAGACGTCGCTCGTTGCCTTTGGCGGACGTGGTTGGTTTGGCGTTTCCTGGCGGACTATACTGGTCGTCGTGCCAGCCAGGGCAGCCCAATTACGTTCAGGAGAAGCCGGGATGAAAATGTGGCCTTGCGCCTTACTGTTGACGCTCTGTTCGACTGGACGAGCAATGGCTGCTGACAGCGATGCCGCATCTCCAATCGATGTCGGCGCAGCGGCAGTCGATATTACGCCCGATTATCCGATCCGGCTGAGCGGTTTTGGCTTCCGCCGCACCGAATCCGAGGGAGTGACGCAGCGCATTTGGGCCAAGGCTTTGGCGATCGGCAGCGAGGAGCAAGGGCCGGCCTTACTGCTGACGGTCGACAATGTCGGCGTCCCTGCGTGGATGGTCGAAGAGGTGGCCGGCAGACTGAAACGCCAGCGCGGTATTCTGCGCGAGCGGTTCGCCGTCACGTTCACCCATACGCACACGGCGCCGATGCTCAAGGGCATTTTGTCCACGCTGTTCGGCCAGCCGGTTCCGCCCGAGCATCAGCAGCACATCGATCAATACTCCAAGGAACTGACCGACAAGTTGGAGCGGGTCTCGTTGGCGGCGCTCAAAGACCGCCGGCCGGCGCGGCTTTCGTGGGGCGTGGGGCGTGTTGGGTTTTCCAAGAACCGGCGCACCAAGGGAGGCCCGGTCGATCAGGACTTGCCGCTGCTGGCCGTGAAAGATCTGGACGGAAAACTGCGGGCCGCTTATGTCAGCTTCGCCACCCATTGCGTCACGCTTTCCAATAATCAAATTAGCGGCGACTGGGCCGGCTATGCGCAAGAGGCGATTGAGCGCAATCATCCCGGCGCCGTGGCGCTGGTTTCGATCGGTTGTGGGGCCGATTCGAATCCGATTCCCGGCGTGCAGGGAGATAAGGTCGAGATCGCGGCGGAGCAGGGGGGCGAGATCGCCGCGGAGGTCGAGCGGTTGCTGGACGGGTTCCTGGCGCCGATCACCAGGCCGGCAACGGGACGCCTGCAGCGGTTCAAATTGCCGCTCGCCGAACTTCCCACACGCGAGATGTGGGAAGATCGCGTCAAACTTGGCCAGTACATCGGCTATCACGCCCAAGTGCAGCTCGATCGTCTTTCAC
>DASZUP010000425.1:0-1908 GCA_035547635.1 Pirellulales bacterium | reverse complement strand
CGTAGTGAAAGCTGGTTACGGAAGCCGACAACAACTGTCGTGCTTCTAACATTTCGTACAGGCTGCGGCGACGGCGCCGGGCAGGCGGACGGGAGCGAAGAGGCGAAGGCATTTCTGTTCCGTATTTTGTTGCGAGTGCCGAACGCGGAAGCGGTCCGGAGTCATTTCGGCGCAACCCGGTGGGGAAGCGCATCTTGGCTGCAGCGGACGGACAACCTGGCATGGCCCGCCTGGCGTCCAGGCTGTCCTGCGGGGCAGGAGGATCACCCGGGCGTGTTTTCAGTCCGGATTCCATGAAGATTGGCGGCGCCAGGGATGTCAAGAACCCATTCGATGGAAATCTGACCGGGTTTCAGGTCAAGATGGCCCTCAAACGCCTGGCCTTGGCGCAGGGCGACGGAGAGGAAGAAGTGCCTCTGGCGCCGGTCGCGATCTACGAGATCGGTCTGGGCGAGAAATACATGAAAATGCACGGAGGCCGAGATTCCTAAAGCGCTCGCAGCTTGCATTCTAAACTGCCGTCCAGTTCTTCGGTCGGCTTCGAAGGAACTTGAGGCCAAGCGGCGCAGCGGTCGGGGCGATCAATTTCGCGTGGTATTGGTTTCCAGCTTGCTGAGATCTCTGCGGGGAATCGGGTCGCCAGCATGAACCACCGACTCGCCCGTCGGCGGAAGCAGACGCGTCAGGCGCCTTTCGCATGGATGTTCGGCGAACCACTCGCGCGCTGCTTGCCGGGCGAAGTTCCACGCCTCGCGTCCCGCGGCCTGCGACACGCGCGTCAGATCCTGATTGATCATCGTCGACAGGCGGGTTACCGCCGTGTCGCAGTAGCGGTACTCGCGCGCGCCATCGGTCAAATGGCACGATTCGTTCTCCAACAGCGGCTGCAGGTAGGCGATCCGGTTGGGCGTGTAGCGATTCATGGCGCCGGCGGCCAGCGCGTCGAAACGCTCGGGTGATGCGCGCTGAATGGCGCCGTCGCCCAATCGGGCCAGGAGTTTTTGCTGCTGGTCCAGGGCGCCGAAATCGGCGATCACGGCAGCCGCGGACGACCAGTTGGCTCGGTCGGCGTATGTCTCGTCGAGACATGCGGCGGCGCGGCCGCTCGCCGTGACGGCCAAAGGATCGTCAAATCGGTCGATCAACCGCTGCGCCAACGGCAAGGCAAAAGGACGATCCCGTCTCACATATTTCAGCAACGCTCGCTCCAACGCGGGCTCGCCGCGCCGAGACCTCAAACGCCGGACCAAGTCGTCATAGTCGGCCAGCGGCTGAGGGCCGAGTCGAGCTTGCCAGCTGCGTCGCAGCTGACCCCACTCCGTCTCCGACGGGCGCGCCCGAGGTAGATACGTGCGGAGATTCCTTTCCTGCAAACGAACCGGCGGACCGAACTTGAACGAATACATTTCCTTGAGCGCGCGTTCGACCGGCCAGCGATCGTACTCCAGGCGAAATAAGGCCGAGACGGTGCCCGTACGATGCCGGCCGCCTTGGCAATGCACGGCCACCGGCCAATTGTCTGGATTGTCGAAGAGCTTAAAGAACTGCTCGAAGTGCCAGGGACTGAACCAGGGCCAGCTCTGTTCTTCCCCCATGGCCCATTGGGCCGGAACAGCGCCCTGGGCCGCGACATATATCGACTCGCGCTGACCGCTCGGCCTGCCTGGATCCAAAAAGCCGTGATACAGACGGACGTCGTAGAGTTGCAGACTTAGAACCGTCTTCACTCCGTACTGGCCCACCAGCCAGCGCATGCCGAACTCAGTCGGTTGGGCCGTGCGGTAAAGCACGCCGGGGCGGACGATGTAGAACCGTTTCAGATGGGCGTGCCAGAACCAGCAATAACCCCCAATGCTAGCGGCCGTCAAGACCAGGGCCAGGCTCACGCGCCTTCGCACAGTGCGTGCA
>DASZUP010000424.1:0-10411 GCA_035547635.1 Pirellulales bacterium | reverse complement strand
GCCAGCAGATCCTGGCTGTAGGCGCCAAACTTCGTGGGCGGCGCCACGATCGCCAGTTCCTTCACTCCCGCAGCCTGGGCCGGCACGGCGGTCATCAGCACGGTCGAGGGGTACGCTGCGGCTCCGCCCGGCACGCAGATGCCGGCGCGAGCCAGCGGCCGATAACGCTGCCGCAAGTAGCCGCCCGGCCGGTCCAACTGCACGTCGTGGTGCAGGATGGCGGTCTGGAAATCGAGCACGTTCTGCCGGATGCGGCGCACGGCAGCCAGGAATTCAGGCCGGGCCTTGGCATGGGCGGCGGCCAGTTCTTCCTGCGGGACGCGAATCGTTTCGGCCGTCAACTCGGCCTTATCGATGCGCGCCGAATAGTCGAGCACGGCCGGCAAACCGCGCTGGCGGACTTCGCCGCAGATCCGCTCGACGACCTGCTGCGGCGAGAGCGGCTCGCCGAAGACTTCGATCGTCCGCTTCCGTCCCGCCTCGCTGACCACGTTGCCCTGCGGACTGAGCCGCTCGCGCAGGGAAGATATGGCCGCTCGCCACTGGTCGCTGCGGGTATCGATTCGAAGCATGTTCAACGAAGCGGAATTCATCACAAAGCCAGATTGCCAAGGGGCCGGAGCGGTTTGCCAGTAGCGACCTCGCCTTGGGAGCGAGGGAACCGTTTATTGTGACTTGCCGCCGGCTCGCGTGAAAGACCCCGCGAGAGCCAAAAGGGTTCGCTCGTGCCGTAGCGCAAGAGCGTGAGAGTTCCGTAAATTTCTCGGGGGTTCGAAGAGTCGTGGCGGCTCGCGCTGCGAGTGCGGCTCCCCGGAATCTTCACAGATTCCGCTACGGGTTCGCTCGTGCCTGAAGACCGGGTAGAATATGATGCGGTACTGTATATTAAGCCCGCTGTGCAGGGTGCCATGCCTTCGTCGGCGCCTCGCCGACGTAGGCATGTCCACCATAGCGGCGGTGAACATGCTTACCCGCTTCGCTGACGCTCGCGGGAAAGCATGGCGCCCCGCTGGTCGCAACATGCTTCCTACTCAATACCCGTTATCCCGTAGCGTGCCCTGCCGAAATAACTCCCTGCCTGTTGAAGACCCGAAGCCATGCCTGAATCCGTGATCGACCTGCGCAGCGATACGATGACCAAACCCACGCCCGGTATGCGGCAGGCGATGGCCGCCGCCGAGGTGGGCGACGATACGTTCGGCGAAGATCCGACGGTCAACCGGCTGCAAGACAAGCTGGCCGCCATGCTGGGCAAAGAGGCGGCCATGTTCGTGCCGTCGGGGACCATGTCTAACCAGATCGGCGTGCGGCTGCACTGCGGACCGGGCGACGAGTTTTTGTGCGAGGCGGGCTGCCATATCTACAATTACGAGCAAGGCGCCTTTGCGCAGCTCAGCGGAGTGGTCGCTCGGACGATCGAAGGCGAATACGGCGTGCTACGAGCGGAGCAACTGGTTGACCTGATTCGGCCTGAGAACGTACATCTGGTGCGCACCCGGCTGGTCTGCTTGGAGAACACGCATAATCGCGGCGGCGGCCGCGTGCTGCCGTATGACGAAGTCGAGCGGATCAGCCAGTGGGCCTGCGAGCACGGTTTGGCGATGCACCTTGACGGCGCCCGGCTGTTCAACGTGCAGGTGGCCAGCGGCATTCCGGTCGCCGAATGGGCCAAGCACTTCGACACGGTCAGCGTCTGCTTTTCCAAGGGGCTGGGCGCCCCGGTCGGCTCTGCGTTGGCCGGCCCGCGGGAGCTGATCGGTAAGGCGCTGCGGCACCGCAAGCTGTTCGGCGGCACCATGCGGCAGGCCGGCGTGATCGCCGCCGGGGCGCTGTACGCTCTGGAAAACCACGTCGACCGTCTCGCCGAGGACCACGCCAACGCTCAGCGTTTGGCGCAGGCCATCCGCGAGATCGACGGCCTGGAGCTTCAACCGCCGGAGGTTGACACGAACCTGGTGATTTACCGCGTCGATCCGCGGCTTGGGACTGCGCCCGACTTTTCCGCCCGGCTCAAACAGCGCGGCGTGTTGATCAGCGCCTTTGGCGGCCAACTGATGCGGGCCGTGACGCATCTGGACGTTGACGCTTCCGCCGTCGACCGGGCCGCGGCAATTCTGCGCGAGACGGCGAAAGAGAGCGGGCGCGCGGGGGCAGACGTGGCGGCGACGTATGGGTAGTCGCCCAGTTTACAGCGACCACCCGTCAAACAGCGTGGCGCGGAGGCGATTCCACTCGGGGACTCGCTGGCTGACCGCGCTCTTGGAAAGGAGTTCGTCGACCCACTCGTCCATGCGACGCAGGCGGTCGGCCAGGCTGGCCACGGTGTTCATGGCCAATTTGGAGCAACAGGCGGGCTGCTCGCTCAGCAGTTGATCATACTTCGCCCGTTCGATGTAGAGCAGCTTGACCTGCGTCTGGGCCCGCACGCTGGCCGAGTGGGGCGCCGGGTGAAAGAAAGACATCTCGCCGAAGTTGTTGTACGGCTCGAGCGTCGCGAGCATGATCGGCTCGGCCTTGGGCTGTTGCCCGTTCAAGGCGTGCCAGACTTCGCATTTGCCTTCCAGCAGCACCCACAGCCGCTGGCTCTGCGCGCCTTGCTCAATCACCGTTTCCTTCGGGCCGTACTCGGCCACGCCAATGATTGTCGCAACATGCCGGGCCTCTTCTTCCGAGAGCCCGCGAAACATCGGAACTCTTTGAACGATTTCCGTCGTGACTGCCGCCGTCATATGATGCCTCCTAGCACGGTGGCTCGGCCGACGCGGCCGATGCCGACAATGTACGCCGCGGTGCGCAGACTGACTTTTCGCTCTGTCGAGATCTGCCAGACGCGCTCGAACGCGTCGCTGAGCACGTGATCGAGTTCCTGACGCACGCGACTGAGGCCCCACTGATAACGTTGCCGGTTCTGGACCCATTCGAAATAGCTCCCCGTCACGCCGCCGGCGTTGGCCAGAATATCCGGCAAAATCACGACGCCGCGCTGGTGCAGCAGGTCGTCGGCGTCGAACGTGGTGGGGGAGTTGGCCGCTTCGACAATCACGCCGGCCTTGATCCGGTCCGCATTGTCCTGGTTGATGACGCCGCCCAGGGCGGCGGGAATCAGCAGATCGACGTCCAGTTCCAGGAGTTGTTCGTTAGTGACCCGTTCGGCATCGGGGTAGCCGGCAAGACCGCCGCGGTTGGCGTTGGCGTAGCGGAGCATGGCGGGAATATCGAGCCCGGTCTTGCGGTAGTAGCCGCCGCTGACGTCGCTGACCGCCAGGATCTTGAACTCGGCTTCGTCCAGGAACTTGGCGGCGTGCGAACCGACGTTGCCGAAGCCTTGGATGGCGATTCGCGCGTCGCCCGGTTTGCGCCCCATTCGACTGAGCAGCTTGAAGGTCAGAATGCCGACCCCGCGGCCGGTCGCTTCCTCCCGGCCCGGCAGGCCGTGCAATTCAACGGGCTTGCCGGTCACGCAGGCCGGGTTGAAGCCGTGGTACTTGGCGTACTGGTTCATGAACCAGGCCATCACCTTGTCGTTGCTGCCCATGTCGGGCGCCGGAATGTCGATGTCCGGTCCGATCACGTCGTGGATTCCGTCCACGAACTTGCGCGTCACCAATTCCAATTCATGCTGGCTGAGCCGCGAGGGATCCACGGCAATGCCGCCTTTCGCGCCGCCGTAGGGAATGTTGACGACCGAGGTTTTCCAGGTCATCAAGGCGGCCAGCGAGCGGACTTCGTCCAGGTCGACGTCGGGATGATATCGCAGCCCCCCCTTCATGGGGCCGCGAGAGTCGTCGTGTTGCACGCGGTAGCCGAGCAGGGTGGCAATCTCGCCATTATCGCGTTCGATGGCGATTTGGACTTGGATTTCGCGTTTCGGCGTCAGCAGCAAGCGCCGGATATTCTCTGACAGATCGATTTGATCCGCCGCGCGATTGAAATAAAGTTGAGTCGAGTCAATGGCTTTCATCACGGAATCATATCTCTCGGCCCGAGTTGGCTCAAGGAAACTCACGCCACGGACGGCTGCCTCCTAGTAGCTCTTTCGGCAGTTTCTGTCGACCTACAAGCGTAGTTTCCAACTCGACGCGCAGCTTTGGCGACGGAGCTTCTTCACCTGACAAATCAGCGAACGTCAAGTTGCGCGCGGCTGGATAGGCGGCGCCGGGACGCCGCTAATGTACTGTTTATGCGGGTTGCAGGGCTTTGGTTCATTTTGCTTTGCACCCAGGCGCCCTGGTGCGGTACATTGAATTCTGTTGGACGGTCTTCGGATCAGAGGAGCAAACAGTCGACGAAATGCGGCTCGCCACGGCGAAAAGCGTGCCAGAGGCGGCCGCTTGAGGAGCGGTCGCCGGGGGCGGCGTGTAGAAGATTTCGACGACTGGCAGAGGGCCGAATGCGCGCCCGAGTTTAGAATGCGGCCCTTCCGGGTCGCCACAAATCCATGAGTGTTTCGATCGCCGAGTTCTGGAAACTGGCTGTCGAGAGCAAGTTGCTCTCGGCCGACGACGCCCGCAAGTACAACGACGCATTCGCCCGCGCTAAAGGCGGAGCGGTCAGCGACGGAGACCTGCAGCGGCTCGTCAAATCGCTGATCAGCAACGGAGTGATTAGCCGCTACCAGGCCAAGGTGCTGTTAGCCGGCCGCGCCGGGCCATTCGTCTACGGCGACTACCAGATCTTCGATCGCTTGGAGGCCGGGCGGCTGGCTGGCGTGTTTCGCGCTCGGCACCTGGCTACCCGGCATCCGGTGTGTCTCTACTTTCTATCCGGTCCCGGTCTGCAAGACCCTCAGGCTCTGGCGCGGCTGGCGCCGCAGGCGACTGCGGCGGAAATGGCCAGCCGCGATCAGCCGCACCTGGCGCGCTGTTATCACTGGTCGGATTTGGGCGGTTACAAATTCGTCGTGTTGGAAGATTTGCACGGCGAGTCAGCGGCCGAGCGGCTGGCGGCCAAAGGCAAGTTGGCGGCCGAAGAAGCTTGCCGCATGGCTCGGCAAGCCGCCATTGGCTTGGAAAGCCTGCACAAGCAGCAACCCGCGCACAGCCACGTTCGTCCGGCGAATCTTTGGCTGGGCGAGTACGACCAGGTCAAGCTGCTGGGCTTCCCTCTGGCGCAAGATCCGCTTGGAGCGCCGCAGGCGGCCCTTCAGGCGCAGGCGGACTATCTTGCGCCTGAATTGGCGCAAGGCAATCGCGCGGCCGATCCGCGCAGCGACGTGTACAGTCTCGGCTGCACGCTGTTTCACCTGCTGACCGCGATGCCGCCGTTTGCCGGCGGCGATTTGAATCAGAAACTTTCGCGGCACGCTTCTGCAGCGCCGCCGCTGGAAAAGCTAACCGGCTTGGCGCCGCCCGCACTGGTGCAGGTGCTGGCGTACATGCTGAACAAGAATCCCGACCAGAGATACCAGAAGGCCTCAGATCTCGTCCAGGCATTGACGCCTTACGTCGCGGAGAAAAAAGCGCAGGCCGCGACGATCTTGCCCAGCGCACAGCCCTACGAAGCGTGGGTACGGCAACGGGTTGCAGCGTCTGCTGCACCGGCGGCGACAGCAGCAGCGCCAACTCCGGCCGCGGCGGCTCATGCGGGCGCGGTGCAGGCGGTTGCCCCGAACGGCGTCCATGCGGCGGCGATGCCTGTCGGCGCGCCGATTAGGGCGGTTGTCGGCGCTCCCGGCTTCGCGGCGCCTGCCGTCGCAACGGCCCCCGTAACGGCCCCCGTAACGGCCCCCGTAACGGCCTCGGCGCCAGTCGGCGCAGCGGGAGGGGGCTTCCCCAGTCTGGATTCCGGGCCGGTCGTCGCTACCGGCGGCACGCGCACATCCTCGGTCGCACAGCGAGCAAAAAAATCAAGCGGTTCGGGCATGGCGATGATCGGCAGTGTCTTAGCGGGACTGCTTTTGGTCGGCGGGGCCGTGGCTGCGGTCGTCATGATGCAAGAGCCGGCTGCTTCGCCCGCGGCTCCTGGGGCGCCTGATCCTGCTGCGGTCGCAGTTGCGGCCGTCCCCGCCCAACCGCAACCGCTCGACGCCAAGGCGGCTCGTGCGGCAGCGATGGCGGAGGCTGGCGAGCCGGATACGATTCAGAGCATTGGCGACACAATCTGGGAATCGCCCACTTCAGGTCCGCCGGTGGATCTGGCCTACCTGGCGCCCGGGGCGCAAGCAGTGATTGCGCTGCGACCGGCTCAGCTTACGACTCGCACTGAGTGGGAGAAACTGAGCGATCTGCGCACGCTCGGTACGCTCAGTACGTGGCTTTCGACCAGCTTGCCAATGACCGTCGGCACGGGGCTGGAGAACATGGACTCGGCGGTGATCGGCCTGCTCTATGGCGGCGCCGGACCGCCGCGCGTGGCGCTGGTCGTCAAGACGATCAGCGCCGTGCCGCAAGAAGATCTGCTCAAGGCCTGGGGCGATCCGCGCGAGGAGAAGATCGAGCAGGAGACGATCTGGACGGGCAAAGGCGCCGGTTATTATTTGCCGGCCGCCGGCAAACAGCAGATCATCGTGATCGCGCCGCCGGCCGAGATCCGTGAAATCCCGGCGACCGGCGGTCAGGCGCCGCCGTTGCGTCGCGAGCTGGAGGCGTTGCTGTCGGCGACCGATTCAGTCCGCGACTTCAACCTGGTCTTCGCGCCGAACTTCACGTTCTCCGGAGCCAAGGCCTTGTTCACCGAACAGGGCGCCAAGCTGCAGGAGCCGCTCGACGCCTTTCTTGTAATGGAGAACGTCGATAAGCGGATGGAGCTGCCGAAAGCGGCTTCGTTGAGCATTCATCTGGCAGAAGATTCGTTTGTCGAGTTTCGGGTTTATAACAGTTATGCCGGACGGCCGATGGGCGCGGTCGTGCAGGATTTTCACGACCGCATCACGCATTTGCCCAAGCAGGTCAGTCAGTACGTCCGCGATCTGTACCTTTCCGACTACAGCAAGCCCGTGCTGTGGGACTACAAGGACCAACTGGATGTGCTGGCCAAATACGCGCGGGCGGGGGTTGACGGCAAGCAAGTCGTGTTGCGGGCCTATCTTCCGCCTGCCGCCGCGCACAACCTGGCATTAGGGGCGCATCTGGCGCTGCTGGAAAATCCGGGTGGCGGTCGCGTGGCCGTGGCGGCGGCGTCAGCGCCGAAAGAACCCCAGACGATTGCAGAAAAACTGCAGAAAAAGACGTCGCTCTCGTTTCCTCGTAATACGCTGGAGATGTCGGTGCAGATGCTGGGCGAGGACGTCGGCATCGACATCGTCATTCTCGGCAGCGATTTGCAGCAAGATGGGATCACCAAAAACCAGTCGTTCGGTTTGGACGAGCGCGACCAGACCGCGGGCGATATCCTGCGTAAAATCATGATCCTTTCGAATCCTGCCGGAAAACTGATCTACGTTATCAAGCCGCAGGAAGGCGGCGGTCCCGAAACGTTGTATGTGACCACGCGGGCGGCGGCGGCGAAGCGGGGCGACAAGATACCACCCGAACTCCAGGCCCCGCCCCCCGCCAAGAAATAATCAGCTAAGAAATAAGCCGTGGAACTGTTTTCCATCACGTGCACTACCTGCCGCGCACGGCTCAAAGTACGCGATGCCGCCGCGATCGGGCAAATCCTCGGCTGCCCGAAGTGCGGGAGCATGGTGCAGGTGGTCGCTCCCGAAGGCTGGCAGCCTCCCCCGGCGCAGGCGTCTGTCGCAGCGGGCGACTCGTCAATCAGCGGGAACTCATCAATCAAGGCGCCGGTCGCCGGCAACGCGTCCTCTGGCGGCGTCACGGATTCGGCTCGTTGGCGAGACGAAGTTCGCTCAGGCGCCGAGCGGCAAGAAGTCACCCGTTCAGCGGCGGCCGCCAGCGGCAAGAAACCGGTCTGGAGCGATCCTGTACCTGACGGCGGCGCTACGACGTCTGCTGCGGCAGGTTCGATCTGGAGCAAGTGGACTTGGACTCAGTGGGTTTTATGGGGCGGCATGCCGGCGGTCGCCCTCGCCGCTGCGGTCAGCGTTTGGATTTGGTCCCGCAATCATCCAAGGCCCTCAATCGAACCCGTCGCCGCGGCGACGCGGGGCGAACCGCGCCAGGCCTCAGGGCCCGAGCCAGCCGCCGAACCGGAGCCTGTCGAAGACGAGGCCATTCCGCTCGACCGCCGTTGGATTCCCAGCAGCGCCCAGGGATTGCTTAGCTTTTCGTTGCAACGGTTAGACGAGCGACCCGTCGGGCAAGCCGTCTTTTACCATCTGGGCGAGGTCTGGAGCCGGGGCGTTCAACCTCTTTTTGCGCAATTCAAGCTGACGCCCTCGCAGATCCGGCGCTTGACCTGGACTACGACGGACCTGGCCCAAGAACCGGGCGAAGCGTGGTTGGCTGCCGGCGTGACGATCGTCGAACTGGCGCCCGACGGAAATCCGGATCGCTCAGCATTCGATTCGGGAGACCCGCTCGATTGGAAACTCGGCGATGCGACCGTGTACGCTTCGAACTCGCCCGCCTGGCCGCATCCGTTCGCAATGGTCGATGAATTCACGATCGTGACCGGCCCGGAGCCAATGCTCAAGGAATTGGCGGATCGTAGCGAACCAACGCTCAACAGTGCAGCGCTTGGACGCTTGTTCGAGCTTGTCGACTTCGATCGGGGAGCGGTCGGTGCGGTCGATCTGGCGGCAATGCGCGAGGCGAACACGGCGCCTGAGTGGTTGCCGCTGGTTGATGTGTGGCACGTGTCGCGCGACGATTGGCGGATGGTGCGCGAGGCGCCGGCGGCGTTGAGCGTTGAGGTCGATCTGCACGAGACGCTGGACATTCGCCTGCAATTGGCCTGTGAGACGGAAACCGCGGCGGAACAAGTGCGAGAGTCGCTCGACCGTCTGCTGGGCGCCATGGAAGGCACGGCCGCGGGTGAAGTCGAGGGCCTGACGAAAAAGCTGCTCGCCGGGCAGATCACCACGGCCGGGGCCGCTCGCTTCAAACGTTTGTTGTCTGCCGGAGAAGCAGCCTTGAAGTCTCGCTCCACAGGCGTCGAAGGCGACGTGGCGTGGGTCAGCACGCCCTGGCAAGGCGATTTGCCGGCCCTGGCCGTCGCTGCATTGACCAGCATTCCTGAGTTGGAAACGACCCGGCTGGCGGCCGCCCGCGTGATCGACGAACAGAACCACCAGCGGCTATTGCAGGCCTTGACGGGTTACGAAAAAGCCGAAGGCGCCCTGCCCTTCGGCGCCGCCGAAGCTTCGTTGTTGCCGCCCGAGACGCGCTTGAGCTGGATCGCCACGCTGCTGCCCTACTACGACCATCTCGATTGGCACGATGAGTTGAACTTTGCGCGCTCCTGGAACGATGCGGCGAACGGCGGCGTCTCGCGGCGGCCGCTCGAGTCGGTCATCAATCCGGCGCTCGGTCCCAGCGCGACCAAGGCGGGTTTTCCCGTCACGCATTACGTCGGCCTGGCCGGCGTGGGCCCCGACGCTGCTTTGCTCGAGCCGACCGATCCCCGCGCCGGCGCTTTCGGGCATCGACGCCAGGTCGGCTTTTCCCAAATGGGAGATGGAGCTTCGAATACCATCGCAGTGATGGGCGTGTCGGGCAAGCTGGGCGCGTGGGCCTCAGGCGGCGATGCGACCGTCCGCTCCTTGACTCAGCGCCCATATATCAACGGACCGGATGGATTCGGCAGCGGGCAGCCCAATGGCATGCTGGCCGGCATGGCCGACGGTTCGGTTCGCTTTCTGTCCAGCGACATCGATCCCGCCGTCCTGGAAGCCCTGGCAACGATGAATGGGGCCGAAAAATTGCCGCCTGCGTTCGACCGCTCGCCGCAGCTTGCGAAGTCGACTCCCAAAGAAGCTGCAGGAATGCCGGCAGCGCCGCAGCCCAAGGCAAAGCCTGAGCCGCCGCCGGCCACGCCGCCTCGCCCCGATCCGGAGGCCGACGCAAAGGCGGTCGCACGATTGAACGAGCCGCTGGATGGCATGGAGTTTGAGAATACGCCGTTGATCGAAGCGATTCGCCTGCTGTCGGGGTTGAGCACCGTGCCGATCACGCTCGACCTGGAAGCTTTGGCCGAACTCGGAATTTCGCCGAATCAAAAGGTATCGCTCAAGGTTGCCGACACCACGATGGGAGGCGTATTGTCGGCCGTACTGGATGAGCTGGGGTTGGCATACGTAATTGTCGACGGACAGGCGCTGGTCACCCATCCCAAACGGCGCGAGCAGAACCTGAAGGATTTCAAGTTCGACGTGAAAGACTTGCTTGCCGGCAGTTCGGACGACGACCTGGTCCGCAACGGCCTGGCCGGCGCCATCGAACGATTTGTCGAACCGACGTCCTGGCAAGCCGCCGGCGGCGCCGGTTCTCTCAAATTGGACCGCGACCAACTCGTTCTTCGGCAAACGGCGCCGGTCGCGCAGCAGGTCTCCAACTTTCTGGACAAGTTG
>DASZUP010000423.1:0-1729 GCA_035547635.1 Pirellulales bacterium | reverse complement strand
ATCGGTCCCGTTTTCCAACAGGATATTGCCCGGCTTGATGTCTCTGTGAATCAATCCTTTGGAGTGCGCGGCTGCCAGCCCGGCGGCAATTTGCAGGCCGATGCGCAGCACTTCTCGCACGTCGAGCGGCCCCGTGCGGTCAAGCCGCTGCTGCAAGGTCTCTCCATCGATGTACTCCATCACCAGAAAGGGAAGAGGCTGCTCTTCCACGGCGTGAATATTGACGACGTTTTCGTGGCGAATGGCGGCCGTGGCTCGCGCTTCACGCAGGAACCGCTTCCGGGCGGGCGACGTGGCGGCCAACTCCGGCGCCATGACCTTGATGGCGACCATTCGCTCCAGCTTTTCGTCAAACGCCTTCAGCACGATCCCGCAGCCGCCCCGGCCGATCACGCTCCGCACCTCATAATGCCGCAGCCGCCCGATCGCGCCGGGCGCCATCGTCGGATCGAGAAACGAAAGTTCGCTTTCTTCCGGTTCGGCCCCGGCCCCGGCTTCGGCGCACGTCGCTCCGCTGTCGGTCGGGTCTTGTGGCGAACCTGACATCTGCTTGAGGGCCGGCACGTCAAGGAACTCGCCGGAACGTTCGTGGGCGGCGATTAAAGCGTCCACCTGCTTCCGCAGCATCTCGTCGCCGGCGCAAGCCTGGTCGAGATACTCCGACCGCCGCGCTGGGTCGTCGATTTCAAGAGCGCACAGAAAGATCTCGTGCTCGGTCATCGCTTTATCCAAAAACATTGACGGGGCGACTCCGACTTCGCTTGTTCATCCGTTGCCGCAAGACGCATGAACCTCACTACTCTGCTTGTCGCATGCCGCGTATCCGCGTGGCAGGGCCCACGCCAAAAAACCGGTCGCCGCTGATCGCAATCTCGTAGGTCGCTCCAGTCGCGCCGGTAATACGATATCGGTCGTTTCCGCTTTTAACCCATTTCGTCGGCACGACCAGTTTGCCGAACGCCCCCTTCTTTTTTCGGATTTTCCGAGCCGCATCGGGCGCAAATGTGGCGACGCCCGTTCCATTACTGCGAAATTCCACCACGCCGCCCAGCTTTGCATCTAGATTCCAGACGGTCCAACGTCCGACGATCGGCTCGTCCTCATTCTTCCGCCGCTCCTCAGCCGCCTCCTGTTTCCTGTCAGCGGCCGCCTGCAAGCGGGCCAGCCAGGGCGCCGCGTCTTCGCCCTCGGCGGCGGCTTGATTGAGATACCTGCGGGCCGTTTTGGCGTCCGGCGTGCGATCAAACCCCAGAAAGACCGCCAGCGTCAGCGCGGACCTGTCCAACGTCTCGATCCGCGACTCCGCGAGCGAAAGCCAGTTGGCCGACGGCAAGTCCTTGACCAGCTTCTTCACCTCGCTCGACGTCGCTTGAGACTTGAGCACCAGCCAATCTCCTTTGGGAGTGGTCTCGTACCGAACCAGCGCGTACTTGATGCCGGAGATCTCCAGGGGCGAGTCTACCGGGAGTTCCGCGGCTTCTTCGCGGACCATGCGTTCGAACATCTGCAATCGTCCGACCACCGCCATATCCGTCACGATCTGCTGACGGTGATACCTTACTGCAGGATCGTCCGCCAGCGAATCGAGTAACGCGGCGGCGCTGCCATACTCGCGCCGGCGCAACAGTTCGGCCAAAGAATTCCAGACTGATTCGTAGGCATCCTTCGGCTGGTCCTCCTCCGCCCGGGCGGCAACCGGGCCAATTGCCGTGAACGCAAACGCCGCAAG
>DASZUP010000422.1:0-6141 GCA_035547635.1 Pirellulales bacterium | reverse complement strand
GATCTCTTCGGAATCATCTCCGCCGCCGTCGTGAACCTTGGTTAACGCGCTTGCTCGGAAGAAGGCGACGATCTCGCTGGCCATGCCGGCCGACGGCGGCCCGATGGTCAGCAACTCCAGCTTGTGCGCCTGGTAACCGGTTTCTTCGAGCAGTTCTCGCTGGGCCGCCGTCGCCAGTTCCTCTTCCTCTTCGCCTTCGATATCGCCGACCAGCCCGGCCGGAAGTTCGATGACGCTCCGGTTGACCGGAATGCGGAATTGCTCGGTCAGCAGCAACCGGCGGTCATCGGTCACCGCCGCCACCACCACGGCGCCTCGCGCCCGCGTTCGATCGGCGTATTCCCAATGTCCTTGACGTACGAGGCGCAGATGGCGCCCTTCCGCCAGCGTGCTGGGTTGCTGGGAATCGTTCACGCAGAGCCTCGTTTGTCGGTCGAACCGTCGGAAAGAATCAATCAGGGCCAGGCCGCATCGTAATGGCCTGGCGTCCTGGTGAGAATACCATGGGAAAGCCCAATGAAACCAGCGAAACGAGCAGCAGGATGCATCCAGCGACCTTCGCTGCGGTTGGCTGATTTGAATTCCGGCGTAGCGGACGACGTTGTCAGAATTCGCCGACCGCCTCATGGCCGTTGCGGCTGCCCAGGGATTGCCAGATGCCGAGATTGATGGTCTGCGCGCTGAATTGAACGTGCCCGTCGCAGAACAACGCATTGACGCCGCCCGGATGGTTGCTGTGCGCGGCGATGTTGTGCGAGAGCAGGTTCCACCACGCGGGCGAGCGGTTGCTGTGAGGCAGCCCCCCGCGGCAATCGACGTTCGGATCG
The DNA here is from genome assembly GCA_035547635.1 of Pirellulales bacterium. GTDB lineage: Bacteria > Planctomycetota > Planctomycetia > Pirellulales > JAICIG01 > JAICIG01. Next base: position 5,314 of record DASZUP010000422.1, on the reverse strand, counting down.
TTGGGCGTCCGGATGTGGTTGTACATCGAATGCCCCGGCGCTCCGTAAATCCACTTGCTGCCGCGCGTCTGTTGCAACACGTTGCCTGGCGCACACTGGGCCGGATAGTTGGTCAGTTCCGGCCCGGTGGTGCTGTTGTCGTTGCCGGTGGTCAAAACAAAACCCTGCGTCGGGTTGCCGTTCCAGTGGCCGGGCGGGTCTTCACCCATGCCGGGGATCGCCAGGGTATTCTCGCCGATGCAGACCGTTTGGCTGCTGCCGTCGACGACGTCTCGCAGCGCCACCCGGGAATTCTCAAAGAACACGCCGGTGACCGGCGTGCCGGAAGGATTCAACGGCGAGACCGGAAAGGTCGTGCCGGTGTTCATCGGGTAATTGTGGACCTCGCAGCCCGTTTGCAAGACGCGATGCGAATCACTCGGGCACAACAGCACCGGCAGTTGCGTGAAACGGGGGCCGGCGTTTGCATCGCCGTAGAGCGGATCGGTCGTTTCAGGGTTGGCGAGAAAGTTGATCTGCTGCTGCAAGGCGCCCCGTTCCAGCAGCGGCAGCAGGAAGGCGTACGCGGAAAAGCAACGCCCTTGCTGCGGCAGCGTTTCGCACCGCAGGCGGCCGGGCGGAAAGCTGTTGAATCCGCTGTGGTAACTCTGCAGCGCCAGCCCGATTTGCTTGAGATGATTGTTGCACTCGGCGCGTCTCGCGGCCTCGCGCGCCGCCTGTACGGCGGGCAGCAGCAAGGCTACGAGCATGCCGATAATGGCGATCACCACCAACAACTCGATCAGCGTGAAACCGCGTCTCGCGGCGGCATACATGGCGCGGTCCCTGATTCAGCGGGCGACTCGGTGCGGCATAAGCAGCTCGTTATATAGTCTTGGATATAGCGATCGTCAAGCTGCGTGAAATCGAACCACGCGGCGAGTCGGCGCTTCCGGCAAACCGCCTCGGACGGCGACAATCTGTCTGCAAGCTTCAAGCCGCGATCCGCATGCCGCGTCCTGGCAATGCTTCGCGCGTCAGGGCGGGGCGGTCCGGCACGCTGAATTCATTCCCCGGGCCACCGGTCTGCCTTGACCGGCAGCCCAACTCCCAAGAGGAAAAGGGGCGAGAAATAGCAGAATTTTCTTGCCTGTCGGGCGGGCGACCATCACAATGCGGTCAACCGGGAGCGCTACGCGGGCGTTTGGACTGCGAACGAGATGAATCGCAGTTTGCCGCCCCGGGCAAAAATTTTGGAATTTCGCTATGGAAACGCCTGGCGAAAAAGAGTAATTTGCAAGTCAAGGCCGTCGCTAGGAAGCGGGGGCTTTTCTCACAGTAGCGAGCATTTTCGCCGGATTTCGATCTCTCTCCCGCTCATGCTCGCCTCTTCTCTGCCAGCGTTCGCACCGTGGAGTTCTTCTACGGATCTTTTCTTGTTTGTCGGTTCAGTTTTTGCAAGTGAAGGGTCGTTCTGATGAAGATGTACGTTGGTAACCTGGCTTGGGGCGTCACCAAGGCTGACCTTGAGTCGCTGTTTGGCGGCTACGGCGCCGTGCGTGCGGCGGAGGTGATCATGGACCGCGAAACCGGTCGCTCGCGCGGCTTCGGGTTCGTCGAAATGGAGAGCCAGGATGCCGCACAACAGGCAATGCAAGCCCTCAATGGAAGCGATTTCCAGGGCCGCAGCCTGACGGTGAATGAAGCCCGCGAGCGTTCGCCCCGTCCGGGCGGCGGCGGCGGTGGTGGTGGCCGCGGCGGTTACGGCGGCGGCCGTGGCGGTCATGGCGGCGGCTACGGCGGCGGTCGCGGACGCGACTGAGCGTCGACGCTGCAACTCGCCGAGTTGCAGCTTATCTAGTTAAAAACTCAGGACGGTCCCTGTAAACGACCCAGCGGCATGCCGATTCTGGCAAGCGTCCTCAGTCGGCATGTCCGGCTGCCGCGCGGTTACTCGACTCGTCGTTTTCCTTAGGGAATGAAAGCGGCGGGCGACGTTGAGTCGCCAGGCCTTCGTCGTTTATTTTCCTTGTCGGCGGCTGGCGCGAGTCAGCCGTAAGGACGGTTTCGTTTTCCGCGCGTAGCAAACGGCCGGTGCAAGTCGATCTGCTTTCGCGGCCCGATCGTTCTCTCGACCTGCCCAGAGTGAAGCGCTAGGAACGGCCGCCTTCGCCGATCATAATGCCGCTAACGGCGAGCAGCGCGTCTTGATTTCCCAGCGGTTGAGAATGCGTCGCAGCCGCCGTTGCTGCGCGGCAATGCGGATCCACTCAAGGCGCCTTCTCTCATGTCCAACGTCAGTACGGTTGCCAAGAAAATCATTGGCAACGTGGAAAAGGTCATCCTGGGCAAGCGGCAAGAGGTGCTGCTGGCGCTGGTTTCCTACTTTTGCGAAGGGCACATCCTGCTCGAAGACGTCCCCGGCGTGGCCAAGACCATGCTGGCGCGGGCGCTGGCTCGCAGCGTCGATTGCTCGTTCAAGCGGGTTCAATGCACGCCCGACTTGCTCCCTTCGGACATCACCGGCGCCTCGATCTTCAATCAGAAGCTGACCGAGTTCGTCTTCCGTGCCGGGCCGATTTTCGCCCAGATCGTGCTGGCCGACGAAATCAACCGCGCCACGCCGCGTACGCAAGCCGCCTTGCTGGAAGCCATGGCGGAAGGCCGCGTGACGGTCGATGGCGAAACGTATCCGCTCGAACGGCCGTTTCTCGTCATCGCCACGCAAAACCCGGTCGATCACGAAGGCACGTTTCCGCTGCCCGAGGCTCAGTTAGACCGCTTTCTGGTGCGGCTCAGCCTCGGTTATCCGAGCATTGAAGAAGAAGCCAAAATGCTGGACCGGCTGCAGCACGGTCATCCGATCGACAACCTGGATCCGGTCGTCACGGCCGCGGACGTGATTGCGTGCCAGCGAGCCATTCGCGAGGTGTATGTCGACGAGAAGGTGCGAAACTACATTCTCGAAATCGTGCATGCCACGCGTCTCCACGATGACATTGCGCTGGGCGGCAGTCCCCGTGCGTCGCTGGCGCTGTACCGCACGTCGCAAGCGGTGGCGGCCATGCGCGGCAATAATTTCGTGCTGCCCGACGACGTCAAACGCATGGCGGCGCCGGTGCTGACGCACCGCCTGATCCTGCGTCCCGAAAGCCGGCTGCGGAAGGTGACCGCCGCCCGCGTGGTTGAAGAAGCTCTCAATGAGGTTCCGGTTCCGACGACGTCGCGAGGGGCGGCCGCCTCATGAGATGGTATCTCGGCGCCATCGTGATATTGTTGGCGGCCCTGATATTTCAATTAGGACTGCTGGCCTACGCCATGTACGTCGTGCTGGGCGTAATGCTTGTCAGCCGCTTCCTGGCACGGCACTGGATCGACAACCTCTCGGCCACGCGCGAGTGTAACCGGCTGAGTGCGGAAATCGGCGACAAACTGGCCGTGGTGGTCACGGTGCGAAACCGGGGCCGCTTGCCCGTCGCCTGGACGCTCGCCGAGGACAGTCTGCCGCGAGGCCCCTTGGTGCAGCGCCCTCCGCGGATTCGCGTCATTGGCCGGCGGCTGCTGATTGCCATGCTTCGGCCTGGGGGACGGAAGTCGCTGATGTACCAGGTCGAGTTTCTGATGCGCGGCTACTACCAGATTGGGCCGGTGATCCTGGAGACGGGCGACCTGTTCGGGCTGCACCGCCGCTATCGCGTGGCGACCGAGCCGCATTTTGTGCTGGTCTATCCCAAACTGGTGCCGCTGGAAGGCTACGACCTGGCCTCGCGCCGCCCGGTCGGCGAGATTCGCTTGACCCACCGGCTTTATGAAGACCCGACGCGGATCGCCGGCGTGCGGTTGTATCAGCCCGGCGACGCGCTCAGCCGCGTCAATTGGCGAGCGACTGCACGTACCGGCACGCTGCACAGCAAGATTTACGAGCCGTCGACGATTGCCGGCGCAACAATCGTGTTGGCCTTTCACGAACAGGAATATCCCGAACGCAACGAGCCGATCCGCTCGGAATTGGCCGTGACGGCGGCGGCCTCACTGGCCAACGAGGTATACCTGATGGGCCAGCAAGTCGGGCTGACGACCAATGGCCGCGACGCCGCCGACCGCATTCGCCAGGAGGGCTGGGCCCACGACTTCCGCAGCCGCTCTGCAGCGCAGAAGAACGTCAACATGAACGAACGCAGCGAACGCCTGCAGCCGTTGACCGTGCCGACGCGCCGAGGCCCGGAACAACTCTGGCGGATTCTCGAGACGCTGGCACGGGTGGAATTAACCGACGGATTGACGTTTTCCCAATTGATTGGCGAAGCAGTCAGCCATCTGCCGCGAGATGCAACGGTGGTGGCCGTGTTGCCCGACGCTTCTCCGGAAACGGCGTTCGCCCTGGGGAGCTTGAAACGCCGCGGTTATGCCGTCGTGGCCGTGTTGATCGCGTTCGAAGACTTCGAGTATCAGGACGCCGCCGGCCGGCTGCTGGCGCAAGGAATCGAAGCCCGGCAAGTCCGCGATGAAGCCAGCCTGTCGGCACTGTGCGGACAGCATGTGTTGCGCTGAGGGATCGGAAATTAAACATGCGAGACGCCCGATGCAACGGACAGGACGCCACAACTCCGCGGACAGGAAGTGCATCGCCCTGCGTGCATAACGTGCTAGGATAAAGGCCATGGCCCGCTCCCGACCGCAAATGACGAACATCGATTACGTCGTGATCGCGCTCAGTCCGGCGCTGATCATGATGCTGGTCGGCAGTTTGTGCTTCTTCCTGCTGGAAGTCTTTTACCGCGGCCAGTACGAAGCGCGGCTGACTTGGATCATGTTCTGGTTCGTGCTGGGAACTGTGCTGATCGCGCGGATCTCGATGGAGGAAGGGGCCGAGCGAGCCAGCATTTACGGCCTCGCGCTGGCCGGGGCCGTGGCGCTGGCGATGATGCGGTTCGTCGATTCGCCGTTCATCGCCTGGGGCTTGATGGCCCTGGTCTGGTGGTGCGCCCACAAACTCACCTGGGACTGTACGCTGATCGACGACTCGCAGGACGCATCGGGCGAAGGCCTGCTGCAGATTGCCGGTTTGGACGAGAGCGAAGTGGGAAGGGAGGCGCAAGGCAAAGATCAGGCGACGCCGGAATCGGCCGAGGAGCAGACGCCGGACGGCAAACGGCGAAAGAAAAAGAAGAACTGGTGGGAGCGGTTGCTCGAAGATCCTGAAGAGCGCCGCCGCCGTCCCCACGCGCCGGGCTTGTGGGTGGTCTATTTCTCGTTGGCCGCGCTGCCTTTATTCGGCTTAGGGCAGGCTTCCGTGCCGGCGAGCGATCTCGGCCGACGGCGGTACGTCTTCTGG
>DASZUP010000421.1:0-2660 GCA_035547635.1 Pirellulales bacterium | reverse complement strand
AGACCGGCGGCGTTCAACCGATTGCGGGCCTTGGCGACTTTCTCGGCATTGGGTTCGATGCAATAGATCTTCAACTGGCTCTGCCGAGCCAGTTCCAAGGCCAGCCGGCCTTCCTCAGCTCCCACGACTAGGCAGTAACCGGCGGTCACCCCGGACCGCCGCAGGATTTCCGCCGCCGCAGAGCGATAGAGAATCGTTTCGGGGGCGTTGGCAGACGGGTCTGGCCGAAGATCGGTTACCAGCCGCGCGGAGTCTGACTCTGCATCGCCAAAGCAATAAATCGCTCCCGCATCGGTGCTAACGATCAACCGGCCGTTGGCCGCGGACAGTCCCCGGGCGCCGCCCTTGAGCTTGTGATTCCAGAGCTGGCGACCATCGTCCGAGGCATACGCCGTCACCCGATTCGGCCCGCCCACGATGACCGCGTTTCCGGCCGCCAGCAGCGCCTGGTCATCCTCGGTCTTGGTCGACCAGACGATCCCGATCGGTTCGAGTTCTTTCTGTTCCGCAGCCAATGTGCGGATCTGCTCGCGGAGCGCATCGGCTTCAGCTCCCTTCTTGCTGCGCAGCTCGCGGGACAGGCGGGACATGTTCTCTTCGAGTGTGTGCCGCTTGCGGCTTGCTGCCGCGTACTCCAGGCGGTTGAGACGCGCCAGCCGCGTGCCCGTCAGGATGTAGGCGGAATCGCCCTGAATGGCCATCTGCCGTCCTTCAAAATAACCGAAGCCGACGTCTCCCGTCCTTTCGTCCATTGCCAGCAGGTGATGCTCGCCGCCTGAATAGAGCTGTCCATCAGCCAGCAAAGCCCGCGTGCCGCCGACCACGCCCCCGGCGGCGCCGCGCCAGCTATGCGTGCGCTTGTGGAGCAATTTGTTCGACTTGAGATCGAACACGCCCGGCAGCGAGCCGCCCGACGGAACGACCAGCAGCTCGTCCTTCGCCAGCAGGTAGCCCTGCGGCGAGAGATCGTTCCGCCCTGCGTCCTGCGCGCTGACATTGTCCTGTTGCCACACCTGACGGCCGGTCTTCGCGTCGACGCCGTACAGATAGATATCTTCGTGCGGGAAGATGCCGGCGCCCATGTAGGCCACGCCGTCGTGGACCAGCAGCCCGGTGCGGACCGGCCACTTGGAAATCAGTTCTCCCCGCGCCAGCAGCCACTCGTCTCGCGGCGCCACTTGCCGCTGCCACAAGATCTTGCCGGTTTCGGCATCGGCACAATAAGCCCGTCCGTCATCCGAGCCAAAGTAGACGCGCCCGTCGGCCACCGTCGGCGACAGGCGAATCGGACCGCCGGTGTAGCAGGTCCACAGCAGCTTGCCGGTGTCCAGATCGCGGCAGTGAAGCTGGTGGTCGACCGTCGAGCCGAAGTAGACGCGCCGGCCGACGACGATCGTCCGGAACGCGTCGTCGAACCGGATGCGGTGCTCCAGCACGTGGCCCTCGATATTCCGCCCCTCGGCGCTCGACCAGGCGAGCTTGGGAGCTGCGGGCGCCTGATAGGTCCATTGCAGCGCCAGCGGAATCGGCAGCTTCTCGCTCGTGGCCGCGCTGCGCGTGTTGTCGCCTGCCTCAGTAGGCCAGTCGGCCGCCAAAAGTCCCGCCGGAGTCGCTGCTGCGTAAGTCAGCAGACAGATTGCAAGCCGTCGAATCGAGATACGCATGGTTATGTAATCCGAATATCGAGAGAACTCAAAAGTGGGGCAAGCGACCGGAGTATACGTCACCGGCCTGTTCCATACCAGAAGTTGATCCTCGGGCGCCGGGGGACTGGGGGCGTGATGCCTCAGGTACTCCGGCGCCGGCGCGCGAAGAATCCGATCGCTGCTGCAGAAACCGCTTCCGGATGACGCGAGTAATTGCCGGAGATATAATATCTTGGATGTTGCTCAGCTTGATTTCGGCGATGAGGGCGTCATGAGATTGACGGCGATTGAGGACACAGTCGAGAATGGGCAAGTCCGCTTGCCCGCGGATGTTCGGCTGCCGGAGAACGCCAAGGTCTACGTGGTTATTCCCGGCGTCGAAGAACGGGCCGTACCCTACATCGGCAGCCCTCGACTGGCCCACCCGAGCAGGTTGCCGACTTCGAAACGGAAGTCATCGAGGAAGGCCCTGATGGCAACCTATGATGCAGCGTTCTTTCGCCCTCTCGCTCCTGTGCCAAGACTCGTGCTGCGTGCACTGAAACGGAGCGAACGCAATCGTTAGGCAAAACCAGCCATGAAACGCATCGATCTTACGAGCCAAGAAGAAGCGATCAAGCAGTTCTTCCTCGCACTGCCGCCCGATCCGGAGGGCTCGGTCGTTGAACTGAATGGAAAAGTCGTGGCGCGAATTACGCCAGTCAATGCCGCTGCGGCCGACATGCGCCAGGACGGTGCAGTCTGGAATGAGCTAAAGAATGCGCGTCGCTGTGAGTTGGTCGATCGTGAAATCAAAGGGACGCTGCTTCCTGATGAGGCCGCCGAACTGTCCGTGCTTCAGCAACAAATGCTCGCCGAGCGTCGCCGGCTGGCGCCTGTGCCTCTCGACGATCTACGTCGCCTACACCAGAAGCTGTTGGCCAAGGCTCAACGCATGAGCAACGGCAACCTATGACCGCGTTTCTCTATCCGGTGGCGCCACACGCTCGCCGTCATGGACCGCAAGGATACGCC
>DASZUP010000420.1:0-24018 GCA_035547635.1 Pirellulales bacterium | reverse complement strand
GGGCGGCAGCGTCCCGAGCGCTGCGGCGAACAACAGCGATGCCACGATTCGCACGGCGGAGTTCCCCGCTCCGAACACGGCCCACATCCCGGCCAGGCCGACGGCGCCAAGCACCAGACCGCCAGAACCCAGCGCCGCTAGAGACGAGGGGTATGAGCGGTAATCGTTGAACCACTGGCGAACAAGCGGTCCGAGCTGAATCATGACTCCGACGACCAGCATCAAGACGAAAAGCTGCCGCAACGAAAAGCGGACCGGCTCCAGTTCTCTTGCGTCGAGCGCGGGCTCTGCAACAAGCAATACGCCCCGACGCCGCAACGCCAGCATGGCGGCGACCACGATTGCCATGCTGAGCGTCGCCAAGGCAAGCTGAAACAGCACCAGCCAGACAGTGGTCCAAAAGTCGTTGCCCGGTCCCATCGGCCCGCTCATGCTGTGCCACAGCGAACCGGAGACCAGCGCGGCGATCAGCGTCATGCAGCCGCCGACGCCGGCGAAGCCCGCCAGCTTCGAATGGCGCCCCAACCCGGCCCACATGCCGACGAGCGCGGCAGCGGCATAGATGAGCGCATCGAAAGCGATTGCCGCCGCCACGCCCCCTTTTTCGAAGTGGATCAAGACGGCGAGCGCGCTGGCGACGCCCAGGTGCAGACTGGCCAATAGCCAGAGTAGGAGGCCGTGCTTACGGAAGGAACCGGACATCGATTTTCGCGTCCGTTGGATTCAAGAGCGCTGGAGCGGCTAATCGCCACTATAGGCGACGCAGAGGGAATTCACTACGGTCCGGGCCGCGGTTCAGGCTTGGGCCATGCTGAGCCCGACAGGCATCGCTACTGCGCAGTGGTCTACATATTCAATATTCATCCAAAAAACTTCCAGCCAGATCAAGACCAGAGCTGGTAGCCCTCGGACGAGCCGAATATCGCGGCAAGCACTTGCTGGTCCGTGACGCCGACGCCCAGGGCATTGACCCAATGTGAGAGCCCGCCCGCATCAGCCGCACGATGCAGGAAAGTCATGTAGTCGCTTTGCACCAGATCTGCGCGGTATTCGTACGAGGTGAGAAAACCGACGGCCACGCTGTTGCGAGACGTGCCTGATTCGAGCCCCGTCTCCCAGGCGGTCAACTCCGCCGTGCTGGCGCTGCGGTTGAGCACGTCCGCGTAGAGGCCGGTGACAAACCCCTGATCGGTTCCACCGTGCAGCGCGTAATATTCCTGCGAGCTGGCCAGCGCTTCGGCTACTTGCTCGAAAGTCCCGCCGGCCTGTACGACGGCGACCCAGTGCTGCTGGCCTTGCGGATCGGCGGCCCGCTGAAGGTAGTGCAAGTACATGGCGTCGACCTGGTCTTTGACGTACTCTTGGCTCCCTTCAATCCCAAGCACCGCCCTGGAAGGTGTGAGAGTTCCGCCGTTCAAACCATCGACCCAGAAGGCGGCTCCCGGATCAGGAGCTCGATGGAGCAAAAGCTCGTAGGCGTTCGCGATAAATATCGTATTGCCATTGCCGCCCAGTGCCACGGCTGGGGAAAAAGCCGACGTATTGCCCGAAGTGAAATTGGTCGGCACGGTAGCCGTCGCCGTAATGGAGCTTCCCCTGGCAGGGTCAAAGCTGGAGTGGAAGACAAACGAAGCGCTGCCAGAGTCGTTGGCGACGACGGTCATCGAGCCAATAAAATTCTGGCCTTGGCCGGCGGGCGTACCGGTCGGCGTGGCGAAAAACTCTAGCGTGTACGTTTTACCCGGTGCGACTTGGAGAGCGCCGCTGACTTCAATCGTGTCCGGCGCGGGCTGAAAGGCGGCGGTCAAAACGGGCGCCGGCTGATCGCCGTTGCCGTGGTTGGTCAGTTGAATGCCTCCCGCACCGTTGTTGAAGATGGAGTTTTCACTGATCGTGTTACCTTGGCCCGAATCAACGACGACGCCGTATTGAGTATTGAAGGCGATGGTATTGCCATCGACGGCGTCGGGGCCGCCGACGATCGTGCCGCCGCTAAGTCGGTCGTTCATGCCGCTGAAGATGGTAATGCCATTGCCCTGGTTGGGCGCGGCCGACTGGCCGCTTGGGTCCGTGCCGATGAAGTTGCCCAGAATGGTTTCGCCCACTCCGTCGCCTCCGCTTCCGCTCGATCCCACCTGAATGCCGCCGGCGCCGTTGCCGCTGATCACGTTGCGATCGAGAGGGCCGGTCCCGCCGATCGTGTCCGCCGTGGACTCGTTGACGAACAAACCAACGCCGGTGTTGGCGGCTACCGATCCATCGAGAGCCAGGCCGATATAGTTGCCAACGATCGTGTTGTGACGGGGAGACGGTCCAGACGAACCGGCGCCCACAAGCGTCACGCCAGGACCGCTAGCGTTCACGATGCTCAGCGAAGCGAGACGGCACGCATTCGCATTGATGGCGAGCCCCGCAAAGCCGTTGTTGTCGATTTCGACGACCGGCGCGTTGGTGAATCCAGGGGCGCTCGTGCCGTCGATGTTCACAGTATTGGTGATCTCAGGCAGCGGGCCCGACGTCAATTCAATGACGCCCGCCACCGAGAAATTGATTACGTCGGGCGTATTATCGCCGTTGACGCTGGCGATTGCTGCACGCAGAGAGCCGGGGCCCGAATCGGCCAGACTTGACACAGTATACGCGCTTGGCGTGAGCCGGGCTTCCAGAGACTCCAGCCGAGGACGAAACCTGCGCCGCGACGATATCCAAACGGGGTTCGACTTCTTCATGGGATGAACTCCTTCGCAGTCGCGGCAAACGCATAAGAGACTGTACATGCAATGTATCGTTGTATCGCGCGTTCATTATTGCTCCTCGCGGACTGCGACCGCAAGCAATACTCGCGGTCGCATTGGCGCGCCTGCGGCGCCACCGCACATCCTGAGTTTTGTCCTGCAAGGTTTTCAATGCGGTGGTAGTCCGACCATCCTCGTAGCGTGAAACCGCCTCCGCGAATCGAACGGCGGAAATACCGTATTTCGAATGGCGTTGACGCCCTTGGCGCCTGTTCGCAAAGTAGCGGGATCGCTACGGCGCACGCTTTGCAGCGTGTTGCACTGAGTCGCCTCGTCCCTTCGGGGCGACGACATTGACCTTAGGTTGTTATCCTCGGGGCACGAGGTAAGGAGAATAAACAAATATTATGGACCCCAATGAAGCCGTTGCCGTGTATGGTACGAATGACGTTTACCAGGCGGAGATTATTCGCAACATGCTGCAGGACGCAGGCATTGCCTGTGAGCTGGAAGGCGAATCGCAAGGCGGGTTCACGGAACTTGTCGAGTCGAGACTGCTCGTCCATGCCCGAGATGCGGATCGGGCGCTTCAACTGATCAGGGGGCGAAGTTCCGATAAGTTCGAACCGCCGACGGACGCCCCAAAGCACACAGGAAAGTAGCGCTGGAAGTTAATCTTCGTTGAACGCCCTGGCATTGGCATTGCAAGCCAGCGGCAAGCCGAAAGGGAAACGTTTCTCGCAACGATCAGAATCGAGTGCACGGGCTCGCCCTACTGCGGCGATCAGCGAGAGCGAGGGCGCCCGTTGCCGTACGGATGGCAGCGCCGGCTCAGCCGCAAGTTTCTGTTGCGTCTCTTATCCGAGCATTCAATGCCCCGTTGAAACCGGCGCTGGCGCGAGCTCGGCTTCGAAATAAGATCGCTTGCCTCGTTCGAGGATCATCTCGGGCGTAAGCGTTGCGAACAGGTGCATCGTGCGGGCGACGATGCCGGTCCAGCCGGTTTGATGGCTGGCGCCCAGCCCTGCGCCGTTGTCGCCGTGAAAGTACTCGTAGAATGACAGGCAATCTCGCCAGTGAGGGTCTTCCTGAAACTTCGCGGCGCCGCCATAAACGGGCCGCCGTCCGCTCGCATCTTTCACGAACGACGCGGCCAGTCGGCGGCCGATTTCTTCGGCCACCTGGTACAGGTTCATGTAGCGGCCCGAACCGGTCGGGCATTCGATTGTGAACTCATTGCCGTAATAGGCATAGTATTGAATTAGCGCCCGGATGATCAGCGCGTTCATCGGCATCCAGATCGGTCCGCGCCAGTTCGAGTTGCCGCCGAACATGCCGGTGTCGGACTCGGCCGGCAGGTACGCAACTCGGTACTCGCGCCCGCCCGCCTGAAAGACGTAAGGATGCTCGGCGTGATAACGAGAGAGCGAGCGGATGCCGTAAGGGCTTAAAAACTCGTTCTCATCGAGCATCTTGGCCAGCACGCGGCGAAGCTTGGCTTCGTCGAGCACGGCGCCCAGGCTTCGCCCGTTATAGCCAGGCTTGCGCGGATCATGAATCGCGGCGACGAGCTCGGGCCGAGCCTCCAGGAACGAAGTCAGTCGCTGATACATCTCTGGGTACTTTGCTCGCCCTTCACCTTCGTACGCGGTCGCGGCGCACAGCGGCAGCAACCCGACCATGGAACGCACTTTAAGGTGCTGCGCTTCGCCGTTGGGCGAACGCAATACGTCGTAGAAGAAGCCGTCTTCCTCGTTCCACATCCCCTTGTCTTTGCCGAGGTGCATCATCGCCGAAGCAATCCACAGGAAGTGCTCGGAGAATTTGACGGCCATGTCGGCATAGTCTTCGTCGGTCATGGCCAGCTCGACGGCGATCTCGAGCATGTTCTGGCAGAACAGCGCCATCCAGGCCGTGCCGTCGGCCTGCTCCAACGTGCCGCCGGTCGGCAGCGGCGCGCTGCGGTCGAAGACGCCGATGTTGTCCAGGCCGAGGAAGCCCCCTTCGAATACGTTGCGGCCCGTGCGGTCCTTGCGGTTGACCCACCAGGTGAAATTCAACAGCAGTTTTTGGAAACATGTCTTCAGCCAGCGCAGGTCGCCCTGGCCCGTTCGCGCCTTTTCCAGGCGATAGGTGAAGATGGTCGCCCAGGCGTGTACCGGCGGATTGACGTCGCCAAAGTTCCATTCATAAGCCGGAATCTGGCCGTTTGGGTGCAGGTAACGCTCGCGCAGGATCAGGTTGAGCTGCTGCTTGCCGAAGTCGGGATCGACCAGCGTCAGCGCCAGTACATGGAACGCCAGGTCCCAGGCTGCGTACCAGGGATACTCCCACTTGTCGGGCATGGAGATGATGTCGGCGTTGTACATGTGGTGCCAGGCGTCGTTTCGCGGCGAGGCGCGCCGCGTGGCCTTGAACGGGTCGGAGCCGCGTTCTTCCAGCCACTTGTCGACGTCGTAGTAATAGAACTGCTTGCTCCAGAGCATGCCGGCCAGCGCCTGCCGCATGACGCCCGCCTGATCGGCTTCGAGCGAAGAGGGAATGACGTCGGCGTAGAACTCGTCGGCTTCGCGCTTGCGCCGGGCGAACGTCTGTTCGAATGTCGCGCCGAACGGACCCGCGCCGGAGCCGTTGCCGCGGGCGAAGTCGGCCGGGGCCGAGGGAGTCAGGCGCAAACGCACCGTTTGGCTCTGGCCGGACTCGACCGTCAGCCGGCACATCGCCGCGGCCTTGGTGCCTTTCTGTTCCGGGTTGATCGCCCCTTCCTGACCGTGCACCACGTAGTTATTGATGCCGTCCTTGACGTAAGGGCTGCGGTTGGGCACGCCGAAGATTCGCTGGGTATTCGTCTCGTTCTCGGTGAACAGCAGCGGCGCGTCGGCGTCGCAGTAGAGATAACGCACGCCCAGCGCCGCGTCGGTCGCTTTGACGACCTTGGTCGAGGCGAACCCGGCGGCTTGCTCGAGCAGCGGGCGATCGGCCTCCTGGCGCCACGACCATTGATTGCGGAACCAGAGCGTGGGCAACAGGCAGAGCGACGCCGGCTCGGGGCCGCGATTGTAGACGTTGATTTGGATCAGCAGATCTTCAGGCGAGTGCTTGGCGTATTCGACGAACACGTCGAAGTAGCGATTCTCAGCGAATACGCCGGTGTCGAGCAATTCGTATTCGAATTCGTCGCGGCTGCGGCGGCGGTTCGTTTCCACGAGGTCGCCGTAGGGATACGCTTGCTGCGGATACTTGTAGAGATACCGCATGTAGGAATGCGTCGGCGTGCTGTCCAGATAGAAATAGTATTCCTTGACGTCCTCGCCGTGGTTTCCCTCGCTGTTGGTCAGGCCGAATAAGCGCTCCTTCAAGATCGGGTCCTTGCCGTTCCAGAGCGCAAGCGCAAAGCAGAGCCGCTGCTGCGCGTCGCACACGCCCGCCAGCCCGTCTTCGCCCCAGCGGTAAGAACGCGACCGCGCCTGATCGTGGCTGAAGTAATTCCAGGCGTCGCCCGATTCGCTGTAGTCCTCGCGGACGGTGCCCCATTGACGTTCGCTGAGATAAGGCCCCCATTGTTTCCAAGGGGCGATTTGGTTACGGGCTTCGTCCAGCCGCGTCTGTTCGGCATTCATGTGAGTCTCGGATTCGTAGGGCCGCGACCGCCCTCCTCAAAAGGGCAGCTCAAGCAGGTACTTGTAATGTCCCGGCACGGGTTCGAGCTCCATCTCTTCTGTCGGACAATAGGGCCGCCGGTTGTCCCACGGCGAGTTCACCGGCGGCACAAGCCAAAAATTGCCGTCTGGATCGCGCACTATCCAGTAATCGGGCAGCGAGCGATCCACGAACAACGAAACGAGCGATTTTGTCGCCGATTTCATTTCCACCTCCTGGACGAATCACCTAACGCTCTCTTCCGTAGCAGCCCCTTGTGATTTTGGCGGCTGCAAGCGAACGAACGTGCGCTGCTCTTGCCGATCGGGCCCGAAGTGAACCAGCACGGGCGCCTCGTCGTTCGTCAGGTTGTAGAGCCCGGTCTCCACCAGCACCTGGTCGTTGCCTTCGATCCTGAGCGCTACGCGCTGCGTCTGCTTGTCGACGGCGCCAGAGACCGGCGTGACTTTGTCGGCCAGCAGGTCGTGATAATTGCCTCGGATGACGCCCTCTTTATTGAGCGCCAATTGCACGATCTTGTCGGTTTGCGTTTGATCTTCCGAGGCCACGACGGCGAAGATGCCCAGCGGCAACCAGTCCTCGTTCTGCGGCGCCTGGCCGTTGTCGGCGATTTGCGCGGCCTGATCGTAGTATTCCTGGGCTGTGGCGACCGGCTGATCGTCGGCGTAGACCATGCCGTCGTCGCCGTAGCCCACGTTCTCGCCGTAATCATAATACGCAGCCGAACCGCTGTCGCAGCCGCAGTACGGCCCGGCCACGGCCCAAGCGGCCGTCGCCCATGCGGTCGTCGCCAGGGCCCACCGTCCCGGGAACCAGGCGCCTGGATAACCGCCCCACCAGCCCGCCCCATACCAGCCCCAATGATTGAAGGCGCCATTGACGCCGCGCCACGCCTGACCGCCGACGAACTGGCCGTTGACGAAGCCGGCGCCTCGGCCGGCCGAGACGACATTTCCGCCCGGTCCGACGATGGCCGTGGCCGAACCGATTCGCCCCGTGCCGCCGGCGCCGTACCCGCCCCGCACGTTGACGGCCGTGTAGCCGTGTCTGCCCTGCACGGCCGAAACGCTTCCGCCCCGACGGTACCCCGATGAGCTGGCGGCGCCTCCACTGAGGCGTGCGCCCTCGGTTCCGCCGGCGCCTCGAAAGCCGGAAACGCTCCGCCCGGCCGCCGCCGATCCGCCGGCGCCCGTTCCGCCCGCGACCGCGCCGACTTTGCCATAAGTGCTGCCGCCCGCGGTTTCAAGCTTGACGCCGCCGACGCCGGCGCCGACGGTCGCGCCCGAACCGGTCGTCGTGCTGCCGCCTTTGCCGCCGACGGTGATCGTCCCGCCGCGAGCCGTGGTATAGCTGCGAGTCTGGCCGCCGCTGGGCAATTGCGAGGGCGTTTCGCTGAAGGCGCCGGCTTTCGGCGCGCCTGCGGGCAGATTCAAGAAGCTGCCGAGCTCGCCGGCGCTGGGCCGGCTATAGGCGCCTCGGCCGCCGATGCCCGGCGCCGAACCCGTGCCGCTGACCGCCCGTTTTCCGCCGACCGTTCCCCCGGGCGCCGGCCGCGCGGCAGCGCGGCTCATGGAAGGACTACGCGCAGCGGCGGTCGGCATGGCTCGCGGCGCCGAGCTCATCCGCGCTCCGCCGCCATAACCTCCGGCGCGACCGCCGCCTCCGAACCCTCCGCCGCGGCCGCCGCCGCCTCCTCGGCCGCCACGCGCAGAAGCGTCGGCAGGAACAAAGATCATGGACAGACCGACAAGAACGGCGATCGCAATATTTTTATGAAGCAGGTTCATGAGAGTCTCGAGTAAGAATCAAAGCCAAGGGACGGTTCCTGGGCGCCGCGGACTATTTCGCCGCCCGACGCGACAATCGCGTCGCTTGCTTGCGGACGACGGTCACCGGCGCCACGTCGGGCAAACGTTCGCCGTCGATTTCCCGGTTGATGGATTGCCAGGTGAACGAATCCTCGTCCCGCGGCGCGTAAATGTTGGTTGACGACGCGGTGCGCCCGTCGGCCAGCACCTGCCGCAGCTTCACTTCCCAACGATCGCCGCGGCGAGTCCAGACGCCTTCGCCGAAACCGCCGTCGGAATCGAACATCCACGAACGGATCGTCTTCTGCACGGGGTCCCAGCCCAACACCTGCGTGCCTTCGAGCTCGTTCTGTTCGCCGGCGGATACCTTGAAGGCGTAGGAAAGAAACGTGCTATTCTTGGTCCAGGTTACCGACGTCTCGACCACCGCCGTCTTGCTGTCGTCGATCCAATCGCCGATCAGCCACCCTAGTTCGGCCAGATGGTCGCCTGCCGCCGCTTCTTCGGCGGGCAAATCGGTCTCCCGGATGCTGTCAATCTGCCACTCGCCGTCGCGTTTGACGTGTACCGCGGCATATCCGCTGCGGGCAGCGGGCTCGCCCGGCGAGGCCACCGCGGCGATTCCCTCTTCGATCGCCACGTCGGCCGTCACGAATCGGATCGCGTCTACCTTTACGGAGAGCACCGCATCGGGCCGTTCGGCAAACGCCAGGCGAAAGTCCTCCTCGATCGCTTTGCGGCCGACAAGTCGAACGCCATCCGCAGGGCGCACATAGACGCCGGTCTCGGACCAGTGCCGCGATAACGCCGCGGCGTCTTTCGCGTTGAAGGCGGCGACATAAGCCGCCGCTTCCGCTTCAATCTGCTTCACGTCAACCGCTTCGAGCGGTTCGTCCGCAAACAACCTGACGCCGATCAGCGTGAAGACCGCCGCAGCGCCTAACGACTTGAAAAGGAACCTGGCAAGCATGGCGGAACCGCTCCTTGTGATGGGTCATTATTCCGTGACACGGCTTATCGTTGCCCCGAACTTAGTTCTTCACGAATCGCTTGAAGTTCTCTGCGTTTTGACTCGTCAACCTTGGGGAATTCCAGGTCGAGCGACCACAGCCCCTCGATGATCGCGGCGGCGACGACGATCCGCGTGAACCACTTGTTGTCGGCCGGCACTACATACCAGGGCGCGTGCTTGCTCGCCGTGTGCCGAATCATGTCCTCGTACGCCTCCATGTAGTCATCCCAGAACTTCCGCTCGGCGAAGTCCGATGGGGAGAACTTCCAGTTCTTGTCGGCGTCGTCGATCCGCTCGACGAACCGCTTGCGCTGCTCTTTTTTGGAGACGTGCAGAAAGAATTTGAGCACCAGCACGCCGTTGCGGCTCAGGTAGCGCTCGAAATTGCAGATGTCTTCGAACCGCTCCTCCCAGATGCGCTTGGTGACAAGTTGCGGCGGCAGGTTCTGCTTATCGAGGAACTCGGGATGCACGCGCACCGCCAGCACTTCCTCGTAGTACGAGCGGTTGAAAACGCCGATCCGGCCTCGCTCCGGGAGTTGCTTCATGCATCTCCACAGGTAGTCGTGATCCAGCTCTTCGGCGGACGGGGCCTTGAACGAAGAGACCTGGCAGCCTTGCGGATTGACCCCCGACATCACGTGCTTGATGGCGCTATCCTTGCCGGCGGCATCCATTGCCTGAAAGACCAGCACGACGCCCCAACGGTCCTGGGCGTACAGCACTTCTTGCAGTTCGCTGAGCGCCTGCACCCCGCTTTGCAGGGCCTGCTTGGCGCGCGGCTTATCTTCCGACGTGTGGCCGGCCGTATCGCCCGGCTCGACGTCCTTCAGGCGGAATCTCTTGCCGTCGCGCACGCGGTAAGGTTCGGCAAATTCCCGAGCGATGGCAACGAGTTTGTTGAGCTTCACGGGGCGCCCCAGCGCACGTCCGTTCGGTCGGTCATTTGTCTTGTGCATTTTGCTGCTCATACTGCCGGCGCGTCGCCTCGCTGATAAAGTAAACCGTCTGGCCGTCCCGCTCGAGCTGCGCGGCCGCCGCATATTTCGGAAAGCGCACTTTGGCCACCGGGTCTTGCACCAGGTGGTCCTTTAAGTAGTACGTGTTTTCGTACATCGACAGGTAAGTGCGGACGAAGGTCATGATCCGTTCGTCGATCCACTTGCCCAATGCATCGGCGTCGACCCGGTCCAGGGGGAACTGGATTTCGTTGTGCGCCTCAAACTTCATCAGAACCGGCAGGATCTCCAGGTCGTACTTGAAGACCACCTGCCGCACTTCCTCGTCGGGGCTCACCGAAAACCGCAGCCGCACCTGCGCCAATTCGGATTGGAATTCGAGCCTGGCGCTGCGTTGGGCCGGCACGATCGCGGGCGTAATCTTAACTCGATCCGTAAAGCGGTTGGCAAGCGTTTCCAACCTCGGCCGCCAGACGTCGCGATGTTTGTCGAGCGTCTGCTCCAGCTTCGCCAGCCGCTGCTGCCGCTGCTCATACTGTTCCACTTGCTGCTGCTGCAATTGCTTGAGCTTTTGCTCCGCCGCCACAAACTCGGCGTCGATCCGTGCTGCCAAGGTCTCGCTCTGAATGGCCGTCGACACGATTTTGCTCCTATCAAACTGGGTGGCTTTGCCCACCGGTAAAGAATATGTCTTGTTTAAGCAAACTCGGGACCATTCGATTGCAACGCGTGAAAATGCGTCATTATCGTTAACTCAGCGGGGACGGTGCGCCTCAGTGCGGCGATCTGTCGTGCGAAAATGCACATGCTGGCGAGCTCCATGGGATTTCCGGGCGCATAAACGATTCTTCACGAACGCGGCGCACAACCCGTGCGCATATCTTGCTCGGTAACTAAGAACGGATCGACCGGCGAGCGTTCGCTCACTCCGACATCGAGCGGGCAAGTCGCTCCATGGGTTCCTGGCTCACCCGGATCAGCCCCCTGCCTGGCTCGTTCAAGTCGAGCGTAACGAAAGTCACCATGCTCACCAACAACACGAAGCTAAACGTACCGGAAAGGTGCGGTTTTTGCGAAACGCCCTGCTGTAATCCCATCAGAAATGCCGGCACGACGGAAGCCGTGAACAGCAAGGCCACGATGCTCCAAGGCAGCCGCTCGCGGTAGGCCGCCAGCCGGGCGGCATGGCTGCTGGTTACTCCATTCAACGTGTTCGCCAGCGACACGGCGATCGGAGTTCCGACGGCAAGGGCCCCGGCGACAAGCTCCGTCATGCGCTCGTGCATCTGCTCGCAATCCCGAACGCCCTGTTCGAAGTCCGCTGCGGACGACGGAGCGCGCGTGATGGAGAGCCGACGCAAGGTATAGTCCCGGACCACGGCTTGCAACCGCGTGCGGTGCGGCTCCCGAAGCAGGCTGGCGCACGTATAAAAATCTCCGATGGCGTTGCTATCGGCGATCGCCATGGCGCGGCGCTGCTCATGCCGGCCGAGTGCCATTGAGAAAGTGAAGCCCAGCAGCAACCCAAGTAGCGCCATGCCCGCGTCGGTAAACTTGATGCCCGGGTCGGGCGCCTGCTCCAACGGAAGCCGCCGTTGTCTCTTCCAGCCCGCTCCCCACGCCGCGAGCATGCTGGCGGCGAAGCCAAGGGCGATGACCCATGCGTCGATCTGTTCCGCGAGGGAGCGCATGCGGAGCTCAATAGGCATCTGTTAGGGTAGTTTTATGCGTCGTTTCGGCGGCTTGATTGTTTGCGGGACATTCGATACAGCATCGCTACGGATCGAGCTTCGAGTTGATACCTGGCGCCGGCGATCGCCGGCGCCGACTCCCAGGGAACAATATCATTGGGGGCGTCGAGGGAAGTGTCGATCCAGCGGCGCCAAGCGTCGCCTTCGGCGGTTTCCGGCAATTCGAATTCGAGCGGCTCCCAGTAGGCATTCAGCAGCAAGTGAAAGCAAAGGCCTTCTTCGCGGAGCTCGGCGCCGACGGCAATGCTATGCGACCAGTCGCTCCAGTCGGGCTGATTGAGCTTTACGCCGTGCCAGGCCTTGTGCGCAGCTTCCAACAAGGCCGCCAGGCTTGTGCGAGAACGTTCATGCTGGACGTCGCGCAACAGCCGCCGTGCGTTCAGCACGCTGACGAAGCGTAAAAGATCGGCGTGTTGTTCCACGAGCTTCCAGTCGAACCAGCTCGTTTCGTTGTCTTGGCAATAGGCGTTGTTATTGCCCGCCTGGCTGCGTCGAACCTCGTCTCCCATCGAGATCATCGGCACTCCGAGCGACATCAGCGTCACGGTCAGGAAGTTTTTCGCCTGACGATTGCGAAGCCGCTCGATCGCCGGGTCGTCGGCCGGCCCCTCCACGCCACAATTCCAACTACGGTTATCGTTTGCGCCGTCCCGATTCGCTTCGCCATTGCCTTCGTTGTGCTTCTCGTTGTAGGAAACAAGGTCGTTGAGCGTAAATCCGTCGTGACAGGTCACGAAATTCACGCTCTGTTCCGGCTCTCGCTGCTCGTGGCCGTAAATCTCCGGACTGCCGACCAGGCGGTCGGCCACGCGCCGCGCCATGGCAGGCTCGCCGCGGAAGAAATCTCGGACGTCGTCTCGAAAGCGGCCGTTCCACTCCTTCCAGGCGTCTCCGATAAAGCTGCCGACCTGGTACAGACCGGCTGCGTCCCACGCCTCGGCAATCAATTTTGTGCCCGCCAGCACCGGGTCCGATTCGATATCCCAGAGCACGGGCGGGTTCGGCAGCGGAAGGCCGGAGTCGTCGCGAGCCAGGATCGAGGCCAAATCGAAGCGAAAACCGTCCACGTGCATCTGTTCGACCCAATACCGGAGGCTGTCGACGATCATGCGACGCGTGATCGGGTGATTGGAGTTGAGCGTGTTGCCGCAGCCGGTGTAATTGCGATACCGGGCGCCGCCATCCTCCAGCAGGTAATAGGTCGGGTTGTCGATGCCGCGAAAGCAGAGCGTCGGCCCGGATAGATCGCCCTCGGCCGTGTGGTTGAAGACCACGTCGAGAATGACTTCGATCCCCGCGCGGTGCAACGCCTTAACCATATCGCGGAATTCGTCGAGTGGTCCGAGCGGATCGCGGCGGGAACTGTACGCCTGGTGCGGGGCGAAAAACGAGACCGGCGCGTACCCCCAGTAGTTGACTTTGCCGGGCGGACAGTCCTGGGCGTCGAACTGGAATACCGGCAACAACTCGACGGCCGTGACGCCGAGTTGCTGGAGATACGGGATCTTCTCGATCAGGCCGGCGTACGTGCCCCGCAGGTCCTCGGCAATGCCGGAGCTGGGACTCCGCGTAAAGCCTCGCACGTGCAGCTCGTAAATAATCGTGCGCGAAGAGGGACGCCGAAGCGGCGCATCTCCCTCCCAATCATAGGCTGCCGGATCGACGACGACGCTCTTCATCGCCGCGGCCGCATTGTCGCCCGGCAAGCAAGCGGCTGCGCGGCTGTAGTTCGCCGGCACGACGACGCCCCGGCCGTACGGATCGAGCAGGACTTTCTCGGCGTCGAATCGAAGACGGCTCAATGGTTCCGCGGGGCCTTGCACGCGGTAGCCGTAGATCTGCCCTGGCGAAACGCCGGGCACGAACGCGTGCCAGTAGTGATAAGTCCGGTTCGCAGCGGGATCAAGCGGTATCGCGCGGGACGGCTTGGCATCGTCGTCCCGATCGAAGAACAACAACTCGACCGCCGAGGCCGTTCTTGAAAACAGGCTGAAGTTGACGCCGCCCTCGGTCACGGCGACTCCCAGCGGCGAACTGCGGCCCAGCGCCGCGGCTGCATTGATTTGTGGCGTCATGTGCATTGGTTTCCCTCGGATGGCGAGACGCTAAGCAAACCGCGCACCAACGGCATGCAAGTCGCAACAGGCTAAGAAGGGCGACGAAACGGGCTGGAAGAGTCGGCCTGTTTCCAAACTTGCGGCGTGCGGAAAGGCCTCGAGCGTGCGGAACGGCGCGCCCAAATTGACGTTATTGCCGGCGTGCGAAAGCCACGAACCATGACGATCGACCGCTGGACCAGCCCGCTTATCACGCTGACGCTCGTCGAAATGATGATCGCCGTCGGGCTGCGCGTGTCGCTTGCCGAAGTGATGTCTGCCGCCAAAGATTGGCGATTGCTGTTTCGGGCGGCGATTGCGAACTACCTGGCGGTTCCCGCGGCGACCGTCCTGTTGCTGCTGACGTTTCGGGCGAACCCCATGCCGGCAGCGGGGTTCTTGATCCTGGCGGCGTGTCCGGGCGCCCCTTACGGCCCGCCGTTGACGACAGTCGCCCGGGGGAACCTGGCTCAATCCGTAGGTCTGATGGCGATCCTGGCAGGTTCCTCGGCCTTCGTCGCGCCCTTGCTGCTCGCAGCGACCATGCGTTTGATTTCCAACGACGCCTGGTTGCAATTCGACGCCCTGCGGCTCGTCGGCACGCTGCTGGTCATGCAACTGGCGCCGCTGTGCATCGGAATGGGCGTGCGAGCGCGGCGCCCGGCGCTGGCGGAGCGCTTGCTCCCGGCAGCAAACTTCGTCAGCAAGATCCTGAACCTGGCGGTGATCAGCCTGATTGTGACCACGCAGTTCCGTCAGTTGGCGGAAATTCGTTGGCTCGCCTTCGTCGGCATGTTTGTCTTGCTCATGGCATGCCTGGGAATCGGCTGGCTGCTGGGCGGCCCGACATCGGCAGGGCGCAGAACGCTGGCGCTGGCAACGTCCCTGCGGAACGCGGGGGTAAGCATGGTCATCGCCGCCGGCAGCTTCCCTGGAACGCCCGCGTTGACCGCGGTGTTGGCCTACGCATTGATCGAGGTCTTCGGCTCCCTCGCACTGGCGATCTGGTGGGGCCGCTTTGCTCCCACGCCGCGGCATTTATTGCCCGCCGAAAAACGAGCCGCCTAGCGCAGCTCGCTGTGCGAAACGGCGCACCAACCAACGCCGAGATGCCTGCCTTGCGGCTCGACCGCCGGCGGCCCTGGAACGGAACTTTTACAATCGCTATCTTACTTTTGCGCCGGCGACTGAATCGGGCGCAAAGATTGCTCTTCGCGGCCTCGGGCGATCATCGCTCCCCCGGGGCCGCTAAAAGACCGGTGCAGCGCAAACGGCCCTAACGGCCCGCGGCTGACGCAGTCCGCTGCGCAAAACCACAAAAGCACAATCGTCGGAGCGGCAGATGCAGAGGCGTACAAGGCTTTTCCGGTTCATTGGGCCGGCGCTCGTGTTGCTGGCGACATCGGGCTGCGAAGAAAGACAAGTGCAGATCGCGCCGCTTCCGCCCCCGATGGTCACCATCAGCCAGCCGATCGAGCGCGAGATCAGCGACGAGGCGGTATTCACGGGTCATACTGACGCGATCAAGACGGTGGAAATCCGCGCTCGCGTGAGCGGCTTTATCGACCGGGTCGCTTTCGAGGACGGGGCCATGGTCAAGGAAGGCGACCTGCTGTTCCAGATCGACCCGCGACCGTTCGATGCGGAAGTCGCCCATGACGAGGCGTCTTTGGAGATGGCCAAGGCGCGTGCCAAACGGGCCGCGGCCGACCTGGTCCGGGCCGAGAAACTGATCAAGGGCAAGACCATCACGCAAGAAGACTACGACAAGGCGATCGCCGATGCGGCCGAGTCGTCTGCTGCGGTCGCCCAAGTCGCCGCCAGCCTCGACAGCGCAAAACTGAACCGCGAATTCTCGACGGTGACGGCGCCGATCAGCGGGCGCGTGAGCCGAGCCATGATTGCCAAGGGGAACCTGGTCAATGCCCTGGCGGGCAGCGCAACCCTGTTGACGGCGATCGTGCCCCTCGACCCGATCTACGCCTACTTCGACGTCGACGAGCCGATTCTGCTGCACTACTCTCGCACCGCCGGCTCTCAAGGCCGGCCGATGATCCCGCTCGAAATGCAACTGGCCGATGAGAGCGGCTTTTCGCATCAGGGCGCCGTCGATTTCATTGACAACAAGGTCGACCCGGCTACAGGAACGATCCGCTTGCGCGGAGCGTTTCCGAATCCGGACGGCCGGATCCTCCCGGGCATGTTCGTGCGCGTGCGAATCCGGTCCGCCGAGAAACATGCCGGGCTGCTCGTCACGGATCGCGCCGTCGGAATCGACCAAGGGCGAAAATACTTGCTGGTGGCGACTGCCGACGACAAGGCCGATTACCGCGAGGTTGTCACCGGTCCGCTCGTCGATGGACTACGAGTCATTGAACAAGGGCTCAAGCCGGGCGAATGGGTGATCGTCAACGGCCTGCAGCGGGCTCGGCCCGGCAACCCCGTCAAGGCGGAAAAAGCGCCGATGCCGCTGCCGCCCGGCGAGGCGGAACCTCCGCCGGCCGAGGCCAAACAAGAAGCCGCCGACTAACTTAGCCTTTCAATCCGACGGGCGCCTCCGCCGCAGACTTTTTCCAAAAGACCAGCCCTTCATGTTCTCTCGCTTTTTCATCGATCGGCCGATCTTCGCGGCGGTGCTGTCGATCGTCACCGTGATCGCCGGCACGATCGCCGTCGCGGCGTTGTTGCCCACTTCGCTCTATCCCGAGGTGGTTCCGCCCGTGGTGCAAGTCACCGCCAGTTATCCCGGCGCCAACGCCCAGGTGGTGGCCGATACCGTCGCGGCGCAGATCGAGCAGCAGGTCAACGGCGTCGAGCGGATGCTCTACATGGCGTCGCAATGCACGAACGACGGCAACATGACGCTCGACGTGACCTTCGAACTGGGGACCGATATCGACATCGCCCAGGTGCTGGTGCAGAACCGCGTGGCGATCGCCGAGCCGCGGCTGCCCGAGGCGGTCAAGAGCCAGGGGGTGACGACCAAGAAGAAATCGCCGGCGATCTTGCTGGCAGTGAACCTGTTCTCGCCGGACGGCCGCTATGACCAGCTTTACTTGAGCAACTACGCGACCATCCAGATCAAAGACGCCGTCGCGCGGCTGAAAGGCGTCGGCGATGTCAAGATTCTCGGCGCCCGCGATTACAGCATGCGGCTGTGGCTCGATCCGAACAAGCTTTCCACCCGCGACATGGAGGCGGGCGACGTGGTCCGCGCCATCCGCGAGCAGAACGTGCAGGTGGCGGCAGGCCGGATCGGCGCGCCGCCGGTCGCCGCGGGGCAGGATTTTCAATACGCGGTCAATACGCTCGGTCGGCTGGAGACTCCGGAACAGTTCGAGCAGATCATCATCAAGACGAATGCCGACGGAACCATCGTCCGCCTGCGCGACGTGGGCCGCGCGGAACTCGGCGCTCAGAGCTACGACGTCGACTCCGATCTCGACGGCAAGGCCGCCGTCACGCTGGTCGTGTTCCAATTGCCCGGCGCCAACAGCATTGAGGTCTCGAACCTCGTCCGCGAGGAAATGGAAACGCTCAAGGAACGCTTTCCCCAGGGGCTGGAATACGGGATCTACTACGACACGACCGATTTTGTCCGCAAAAGCCTGGAGAGCGTGGTCCATACGCTGTTCGAGGCGTTCGTGCTGGTGTTCATCGTCGTGCTGGTGTTCCTGCAAAGCTGGCGGGCGACGATCATTCCGCTGTTGGCCGTGCCGGTCTCGCTCATCGGCACGTTCGCCGTCATGGCGTTGATGGGCTTCTCGCTCAATAACCTTTCGATGTTCGGCCTGGTGCTGGCCATTGGCGTGGTGGTTGACGACGCGATCGTGGTGGTCGAGAACGTCGAGCGCTGGATCGAGCACGGCCTGTCGCCGCGCGAAGCTTCCTATAAATCGATGGAAGAAGTCACGGTCGCCGTGATCGCCGTCGCCTTCGGCCTGAGCGCCGTGTTTATCCCCGTGGCCTTCATCTCGGGCATCACCGGGCAGTTCTACCGCCAGTTCGCCTTGACGATCGCCGTGTCGACGTTGATCTCGGCCTTCAATTCACTCACGCTCAGCCCGGCGCTGACGGCGCTGCTATTGAAGCCCAAGGGAGGCAAACGCGACCCGCTCACGTGGCTGCTCGATACGATGTTCGGCTGGTTCTTTCGCATTTTCAATCGGGCCTTTGACTGGACCACGGGCATCTACGGTCACCTGGTCAAGTGGTGCATTCGCGGCGCGGTCGTCTCGTTCGCCGTTTACTTTGGCCTGATCGGCCTGACGTGGCTGGGGCTGAAGAATACGCCCACCGGCTTCGTTCCGCAGCAAGACCAGGGCTACTTGTTCATCAACGCCCAGTTGCCCGACTCGGCGTCGCTCGAGCGGACCTCGGAAGTCTGCGCCAAGTTGACCAAGATCGCACTGGCCACGCCCGGAGTCGGCCATACGCTCGGCCTGCCGGGCTACTCGATGGTCAACGGCATCAACCTGGCCAACGTGGCCTCGGTGATCGTCGTGCTCAAACCGTTTGAAGACCGCGAGGAAGACCCGCAGCAAAGCGCCGAGTCGATCATCGCCGGTTTGCAGCAGCAGACGCGCGACATCCAGGAGGCGCTGGTCGGCGTCTTCGGCGCGCCGCCGATTCAGGGGCTCGGCACGACGGGCGGCTTCAAATTCCAAGTGCAGGATCGCAGCAGCGCGGGCCTGGCTTCGCTGGAAGGCGCCACGCTGAACATGATCGACGCCGTCCGCAGCCAGCCGGGAGTGACCGGCGCCATCACCAGCTTCCGCTCCAACACCCCGCAGTTGTTCGTCGACGTCGACCGCACCAAAGTCAAGAACATGAACGTCGCTTTGAGCGACGTGTTTGACACGCTGCAAGTTTATCTCGGTTCGGCGTACGTCAACGATATCACCTTCCTCGGCCGCAACTGGATGGTCTATGCACAGGCCGATGCCCAATTCCGCCGCCGGCCGGAAGACATTTCGATGCTCAAGGTGCGCAACGGCAAAGGGAACATGGTTCCGCTGGGCACCATGGTCACGGTCAAGGAGATCGGCGGGCCAGCCGTCTACAACCGCTACAACATGTTCCCGTCCGCCGAAGTGAATATGGTCGCGGCCCCAGAAGTCAGTTCCGGCCAGGTGATCGGCATGGTCGATCAGCTTGCCGAGAAAGAGCTGCCTCAGACCATGGCCTACCAGTGGACCGATCTTACCTACCAGCAGATTCTCGCGGGCAACACGGCTCTTTACATCTTTCCCCTTTGCGTGCTGTTCGTGTTTCTCACGCACTCGGCCGAGTATGAAAGCTGGACGCTGCCGCTGGCGATCATTCTGATCGTGCCGCTGAGCGTACTCTTTGCCCTGGCGGGCCTGACCGTGCGCGGCATGGACAACAACATTTTCGCGCAGATCGGCTTCGTGGTGCTGATCGGCCTGGCGGCGAAAAACGCCGTGCTGATTGTCGAGTTCGCCAAGCAGCAACAGGAGCACCATGGCATGTCGCGCCGCGATGCCGCCATCAACGCGGCGAAGCTGCGGTTGCGGCCGATTCTGATGACCTCGTTCGCCTTCATTCTCGGCGTCGTGCCGCTGGTGATCGCCAAGGGGGCCGGTCACGAAATGCGGCAGCAGCTCGGCACGGCCGTGTTCAGCGGCATGCTCGGCGTGACCTTCTGCGGCATCTTCCTGACGCCGGTGTTCTATGTGGCCCTGCGCGCAATTTCGGAGCTCTTCGGCGCGCATCGCGAGCAAGCCGCGCCGCCGCCGCCTGCCGCCGATCAGCAGGCCGTCGTCGTCACGCCCGGAAATCTCTAGCGGCCGGGCCCCCTGGCTGGCGTTGCGCTGACGCGAGCTCAAGCAAACAGTTTCGGGTCGAGCTTGGACAGCATCGCCTTGAGCTGCGAGACCGACTCGTCTGTCGTGCGTTCTCCGACTACAGCCATCTCATCGGCGCGAGTGAACTCGGAAATGTCGAACGACGTGACGTCCGCCGCGATGACGAAGTCGGCCGGCTGAACTCCTACGGCGTTCATGCTGTAACTCTGGATCATGGCCTGCCGCAGGATGACCTGGATGGACGAAATGAATCGGCTTGCCCCACGCGCCTGCCTGCTGCGGATGTTCATGAAATCCTTTTCAAGGCTGGCGGTTACCGTCGATGCGATCACGAAGTTGCAGCCCTTGGCGACCAAGGCATTGGCGGGGACGTTGTTGAGCAGCCCGCCATCGACCATGGCTTGTTCCGCCTGGACAATCGGCAGGGCCAGCGGCGGCAAGTTGATGCTTTCCAGGACATTCTGCGTCACGTCGCCGCAATCTCGCACGAGCGGGACTCCGTCGACGAGGTCGACCGAAATCGTCATCGTCGGAATCGTCAACTGCTCCATGCGGTAATCGTGCAAGTATTTCCGCAGCATTGGGCCGAACTGGCGGCGGCGATATTTATAGAGCAGATACCAGTATCCGCCGCCCGGGAGTTGCCGAAACAGCCAGGGGGGCAGCAAATCGTGCTTGAAGCAGCGGACTGAAAATTCGGGATCCATGCCCGCCGCGTAGATGCCGCCGACCATCGCCCCGGCGCTGGTTCCCGCCAGCATATCGACGTAGATGCCGTGCTGCTCCAACGATTTGAGAACGCCCAGGTGGGCCATGCCGCGAGCGGCGCCGCCGCCCAGGGCCAGGCCGATCTGCACGCCGCGCAGGTAATGGACGATGCGTTCGACGCCTTGTTCCAGCAGCTTGCCTTGGTTTGGCCGCAATTTTCCACTGCAGGTTTTGAAATCGCGGGCCGCCAGCTCATAAAGTTCCTGGACAAACGGCGGGATCGGCGCCTCGCCGTTCAACAGCCAGACGAGACAGACCTTCTCGCGCAAGCGAGGCGCGGAACGCCCCACGGCTTTCAGCTTTTCCAACGCCGTCGGGGCGTCTTCCGGTTGAAGGCACCACAACACCACGTCCGAGTATGCGATCATCCGGTCCAGGTCGTCGAGCGAATGATCGGCTGCAAAATCGATGAATAGACGGCCATA
Organism: Pirellulales bacterium; assembly: GCA_035547635.1. Taxonomy (GTDB): domain Bacteria; phylum Planctomycetota; class Planctomycetia; order Pirellulales; family JAICIG01; genus JAICIG01. Next base: position 2,976 of record DASZUP010000420.1, on the reverse strand, counting down.
GGCCGTCCATTCCTGCAAGATCTCCTTGACCCGTTTGGGACCGACAAAGACGCCGTTCTCAAATAACTGCCGATACGGAACGCCCTCATTCGCTTTCCACTGCTCGTCGTCGCCCGCCAGGCACGGAGACTCGCCAAGCTGCTGCAATCGCCTGACCAGTTGAGCGGTCAACGGTCGGCTGGCGCAGGAGTGATGCGCCACGCCGACCACGGCCGGCTTGGGGAGGTCGCGATCGACCAGCATCAGCCTCTTCACCAGGTTGGCCGCAATGCGAAACATGGCGAGCTGGAACTCGCGATGTTTCGCCGTCAAGCGAAGCAGGTCGTCCAACCCCAGGTAAATCGCGATCGTGGGCTCGACCGCTTCAACGTGCAGATGCGAGCGCTCCGGCAGCAGGACGGAAAACAGACCCGCCACGGCTCCGCGACGGAATACGTCGCGGCGGATCTCCTTGCCAAGCTGATCGAATAAGGCCCCTTCGAGTCGTCCGGTCACGACGAAGTAAACGTGGTCGATCTGAGTATCTACTTCGAATACGATCTGGCCGGGCTGAAACTCCGTCAGCCGAGCGGCTTGGGCGATCTCCCGGATAACCTGCTCGTCAAGCTGGTCGGCCCATTCCAAGCGTTGGAGTTCGATGCAGAGCCGTTGCTGGTCAAGATTCATGGATGCAGCCTTAAACTCGCGGAGGATAATAGAGCCGTGCCGCGAGCCTCGGGCGTGCGGTCAAGGCGGGAGTAGCGCCGACCAGCCGCTGCTCCTTTGAAGAGGCGCGTCGCGACGGCTTTCCCAAAGCAAACGAGGCGCCGGCGCCATCAGGCCGCAACGAGACCGAGTAATCCGCGCTTCCGACTCCACGTTGGGGCACGAAGCGCGCGAAATAGCACGCCTGACCGGATCGCAGGATGCGGAATAGCTCGGCGACTGGATTGCCATCGCCGTCAGCAACGCTCGCCTTCTGCATCGTGCTCTCTTCGTCCATGCTGCTCGACCCTGTTTCCAGTTGATCGCCTGGCATTAGCGTCGGTATGCGATTTGCGTTTTATGGACGCTTGCAAAGGGGCGATTAACGCAGCTTTTTCGAGGCCCTACCATGCGACGAATCATGAATTGGGGGTTTCCGCCCGTTTCAGGGGCCATCCGGACTCAACGGAAAACGCGCCAGCCGCGAACGGGCCCCGCTGGCCGCCGGCGAATGCTGGGTTACGAAAGTCTTGAAATTCGATCTTTATTATCAGCGACGGTGTCGAGCCTGGGCACGGCTACGGGCTATGTCTCGTCGGGCGATGTCGCCGTTGCCGCTGCGACGGCGGTTCCGGCCGGCGACACGCTGATTGTCGAAATCGCCGCAACGCCCTCCGCCGTAGCCACGGTGACCGACGACCGAGGCAATGTCTATACGCAAGATGCCAACGCCGTCAACGCCGGCAATGTTTCGACGTGGATCTTTTCGGCGCCGGTTGTGAATGCGCTTTCCGCCGGCGACCACGTGGTGGTCCATTTTCAAGCTGCTGCGCCTGCGGCCGAAGCGATTAGCGTGCTGCAGGTGAACGGCCTGGCGGTTTCCGACTCGCTGGACAAAGTGCATACCGGAGTCGGCGCCGGCACGTCCGCCGATTCCGGAGTGACCGGCGAAACGCACGACGCAAACGAACTTTTGATCGGCGCCATCGGCGTGCAGGGGCCAGGTTCCGATACGTTCGCGCCCGGCAGCGGTTATTCGCTCGTCGGGCGCGCGGGCGCCGATGCAGGTCCGAGTGTGACCGTGAATCCCGAATTCCGCACCGTCAACGCAATTGGTCAGTACCATGCCGACGGCGCGCTCGGCGCCTCGCGCAATTGGGCCGCGGCGATTGCGACGTATGCGATCGAAACGGGGACTGCAAACGAGCAATTCATCTCGCAGGTCTACCTTGACTTTCTCCATCGCCCGGTCGACGCCTCGGGACTCGCTTATTGGGACGCCCAATTGGCCGCAGGCGAGTCGCGACAAGACGTCGTCTATTCTATCGAGCAGACGATGGAATTCGCGAATGTCACCGTCGAAGGCCTCTACCAGCGTTATTTGCACCGCGCCGCAGATCCGGGCGGCCTGAGCAATTTCTCCAATGAGTTGCTGCAAGGCCAAACGATCGAGCAAGTCTCCGCCTCGATCGCCGGCTCCCAAGAGTTCTACGTCGCTCAAGGCGGCGGAACGAACTCCGGCTTCTTGAATGCTCTCTACCAGGACGCCTTGGGGCGTCCGATCGACCCGTTCGCGCTGAGCTGGTGGCAGGTCAACATGGCTTTCGGAGCGTCGCCCGAGCAGGTCGCACGCGTCGTATTGAACACCCCCGAATACAATCGCGACGTCGTGCAACAGGCCTATCAAGATCTGCTCGGCCGCGACGCGGACCCGCTTGCGGTCGCCCACTGGGTCTCGGTACTGACCTTTGGCGGAACCGATCAGTACGTGTACTCGAGAATCGCCGGTTCCCAGGAGTACTTTGACAAGTCCCAGACATGAACGCTGAGCCAGGCGCCACCGCGATATCGGGAAACATGTGAGCTTTGCGGCAGGGAACGCCGCCGATGACTGGCGACATCCGCCGCGGCAAGCGCTCGCCACGCGCGTGTTGCGCAAACGCGACGCGAAACGCACCGTCAAACACAGCTTGCGCAATGTCGACAAGTCCGCATGGACGTCCTAACCCTGCACGCCCCAAAAACGGGCTGACGCCATGGCCCATGTCGTCCCAGGCTGATATAGAATGGGAAGTGGCGGCGTTTATACCTTCTCGCTCCGGCGGCGCGAGCCATGTCCAACTCCCGCGCAGTAAGATGGCGGAACGCTCTGACGCTGGCGGCGGCCCTGCTGGTCCTTAAAGTCACCGCAGAGGTGGTGCTCGGTTATCGGAACTATCTTCCGCCGGACTTCCATTCAGATTTTCTCCACGGACGGGAACGCTACTTCTCCGGCGGCTACCAGTGGGCGTT
>DASZUP010000419.1:0-13905 GCA_035547635.1 Pirellulales bacterium | reverse complement strand
GTCGGCCGAAGATCGGAAACCTCGCGGCACAGAAGATCACGCCCAGAAAAGCCAGGTGCAACAGGATCGAGTCAAACGGCTTAACGCCGAAAATCTCCATGCCGTTGCGCGGCACATCGGACGGATCTTCATCAAGCACGGGCGGACCGCCGGCGTCGCTCTCGAGAAAGAAGACCTGCCGTCCCTGGCCGACTTCCGCAATCAGACTGCCCGCCAGCTTGCGATGCTCGTGATTCACCAGCGGCAGGTTGAGCAAAAACGAGCCATTGGCGACCACGATCAACTTGCCGCCGGAGATCATCTGCCGACTGACGATTGCGTCGCTTCCCGAACCCAGTACTGTCTGGGCGTCGGCCGGCGGAACCAGACGCCCGTTCAGTTCGATCTCCAACTTGCCGGCGTTAACGCCAGCGGTCCACGAGCTCTCGCCCGTCAAGGTTTTCACGCGGATGCGTTTGCGTTTTCCCTTAACGGTGAACCAGTCGCAATCTTCGTCGGCGGGCATGTCGGTGCGCTGCTGCAGGTAGCGGTTTTGCGCGGCCGCCTGCCTGCGTTTGAACTCGGCCAACTGTTCCGGCGGCGCGCTCTTTTGCACCTGTTTCCAATAGCCAGGCGCCGCGTCGTAATCTCGCCCGATGTAGATCAAAGTTCGCCCCGGCGCGTCCAGCCACCACGCGTTGAACCAATCCCGGACTTTGTCAGACGGCGCGGTGAAGTCGTCCGGCGCCCAGACGATCACATCCGCCTTGTTCATGATTTTGGGCGCCAGGCGGCTGGTCGTAGAAACACGGTGACCGGTTTGCTCGAACATGCTGGCCAGCACGGCCGTACCGTTTACGCTATCCGCCCCCAGGCCGCCGCGCCGGCCATACGTTGAGTTGATTCCGTCTTCGCAACCCGAGGCGACGCTCAGCAGTGCGGCAACGGCGAAGACGTATGCAAGCCGATAGCGACTTGAATTCGTAGTTTGCAATGCGGCACGCGAAAAAAGGGGACATTCTACTTTTTCGCTCGCGCAAGCTCGCCGTTGCGCGGTTTCGTGAAAAAGTAGAATGTCCCCTTTTTTCGCGTCTGAAGTTCGGCGCCGCCGTCCCGCGTTCCGCGTTCCGAATTCCGAATTTGAACGCTGCTCCAGCGTCATCCCGGCGGTCTGATTTACATTGCCAATCCGCTTCATGTCGCCTGCTCCGCGATCAAGGACTCAAACTCGTCCAGGCGGCGCCAGCAAGACTCGAAGCGGGCCGGCGCGAGCGGATGGGCGCCGAAGAAGACGTCTTCGAAGGCGACCATCGTCTGTCCGACCAGCGATTGCAACGGACCGCGGCGGCGAATCTCCCGCAAGTATTGGCGGTTGGTCTTGCCTTTCGCCAGGCGGATGATTTGCTGCTTGTCCATTTCGACGAGTTGGTAGCTGAACAAGTAAATGATCGCTTGCTGAAGATCGCCCTGCTCGTAGTGCCGCCGCGCCTCTTCCAGCAGCGACAAAGGCCCGCGCCGAATGCGAAACGGCAAGGCTTCAATGCGCGTGGCGTCGTCCGCAGCGGCTTTCTGACTGGCGCCGGTCGCAGCGCTGGCGCTGACGTCCTCACGCTGCAAATAGGCTCGAATCAGCAAAAACGCCAAGGCGCCGAACAGCAGCAGCACGCCTAGCCAGACGAAGAGTTCCAGCCATGAGAAATTCCAAGCGGTTCGCGGCCGGAAATTGACATCCACGTCGGGTGCGCGCCAGGGAACCTTCACGTTCACGCGACGGACGCCGTCGTCGCTTTCGTCATACCAGGGGTAGCGCCGATGGCTGCCCAAGGCTTCTCGCCCCTCCTCTACGGCTGCGGGCGCCGCGCCTTCGCCGGACGATGTTTCCGCGCTGGCGGATTCCGGCGAGAACCAGGCGGACAGCATCAAAATTCCCGCCGCGATGTAAAGCAATGCGGCGCCGACTGAGGCAACGACGGGGAACTCGGTCTGCTTGGGTTTCATGCCAGTTGCCTCGTCAGCCGCGCGGCCTCGGCCCGCATGATCAGTTCCACCTCCCAACCCTCGGTGCGAATGCGCAGGTCAAGGTAGCTCAAAAACCGCACAACGGCGAAATAGCCCAGCGCAATCCAGATGGCCGCTTGTATATAAACGGCGTACATCGTCTTGTCGAACGCCATTTCGTAAGCCAATTGCCTGCGCAAGAACCAGGCCGCCGCCACCAGAGCGGCGATCAGGGCGGCGCCGATCAAGAGCGAACCCAGCCAGCGGCCGAATAATTCGCCGCGATTGCGCGCGTGCATATTCGAGCTGCGCGTGGCCGTGCTGGAGCCATAGGGCCCGCGTTTTCGCCAAGGATTGCGCTCGAGCAGAATGATTTCGTTCAAATAGGGCCAGACCCAGAACAGAACCCACCAGGTCACAGGCGCCAGGCTCAGCACGCCGCGCAGTACGACTTGAAACAGAATTAATTGAGGCAGCGAGGCGAGCAGCTCTTTACATAGCTTTCCCGCGCTGGGCTGTTCGTTGAACAGCGCCTGCCCCAGGTAGAGCGTGGTCGGGGCGGCCGCCAGCGGCAACTCCCAGATCAAGAGCAGCAGCAGCATGTAGAAGTATTCAAACGGCGGCAGCCCGTCCGAGTCGAACTCGTTGAGGTATTCACTCAAAAACCAGTGGTTGAAGATCGCCAGCGGCAACGCGCCCGCGGTAAAGGTCGCCGCCAGCGCCAGCGCGTGCCGGCGGATGACGTGCAGCGACAAATCCAGAATGTCGGGAAAGCTTCGCTCGCGGATCGCAATCCGGGTCTTATCCAGTTGCATACTCGCCCTCGCGCGGATAACCCAGCATCACGAAATAGAACATCAGTGCGCCGCTGGAGAACACCGCGACCGAAGCTTTAACCCAATAGGGCAGCGCCGAAGGCGAGATATACGCTTCAATCACCGCCGCCAGGCAGAACAAGACCACGCTGAAGCAGGCTGCCGGCACGGCCTCTCGGCTGGCGCGGCGCAGCGAGGCGCCGCGCGTCCAGCCATGCGTATCAATCAGCGAAAAGCCGAGCCGCATGCCGGCGCCGGCGCCCAGCACGATGGCCGTCAGCTCGAATGGCCCGTGGGCCGTGACAAAATGAAAGAAGTTGTCGCGTTGCGGCATCGTGGCCATGTAGCCGAACACGGTCCCCAGGATGGCCGCATTGGAAATGGTAATGAACAGTCCGCCGATGCCGAACAGCAAGCCCGCGGCGAAGCACTGCAACCCGATCGACGCGTTGTTCAGAACGTAGAACCCGGCCATAAAACTGCTATCGCTAGGGCTGCGTCCTTCGAGCGGATCTTCATACATCTCGCCCATCTGTTCCAGCATCGGCTTGCCGACTACCAACTCGGCGAAACGGTTCGGCGAAAGATAGGCGTTGGCCATAGCCGCCAGGAAAACGCCCCAAAACACCAGGAACGCCAGCCGCAGGCTGTTGTCCTTGAACAAACGCTGCGGAAGCCGGTACAGCAGTTCTTCGGCCCAGGCGGCGGGATCGAAGCTGCGGCTGGGGTAAAGTTGATTGTGTGCGCGTCCGACCAGTTGGTGCAGGTAGTAGACCGTGTTGGGCGGCAACTGGTAGGCGTCGGCCAGCGCCAGATCGGCGCAAGCCGCGCGATACAAGGCTGCAAACCGCTGCGTCGCCGCCGCGCCCAGCGATTTCGCGCGCTTGCTCTCCACGAGCATGCAGTAGCGGTCCAGCTCGCGCCAGTTCTCGCGTCGCGATTCGAGCAGGTCGGCGACTTTCATAAAGCGTCTTTATCAAAAGTGAGTGTCAGGACCGCAAACTTGGGATTTTAGCCTTTCACGCCGCCCATGCCCAATCGAGCAGGCCGTTGCCCCCTCTACCAGGCGGCTAAAACCTTAGCAAGTCTTAGCGCTGTTCGATGTCAGGCCTTCGGCTTTGGCTTCCAACTGAACGGATGTCACGTTGGGCGTCGTTTTTCGCTTCCGCTCGCCAGGGTTATCCATGTGATTCTAGCGGGCAATTGGCTTGCCGGCGAACGACGACTCACGCCTGCCCTTTGCTGAAAAAAGTCCGAAAGCGGTGACGAGTCACGCGCACTCCATGGAGTGCGGCGAGTCCTCGCCGCTTTGAGATTCTCTTAACTAACGCGCCGCCGCGAAGGGCGTGGCGACCGGCGCCTCGTCGACGCGGTCCGCGATGAAGGCCCGATAATATAAGGCGCACAGCAGCAGATCGTGGCTCGTGCCCGCCGGCAAACCATATTTCACGCGCAGCGGCTCCGCCACGTGCATGGCGATTTCCGCGCGCCGCCGCCAGGGGAACGCCTGCCGGCGCTGCACGTAGCTCGATAAGGCGCGGGCCAGGCTGCGGCTGATGGCAATCTTGGCCGGCAACTCGGCCGCCAGCCGGATCGCTTCGGGTTCGTTCACTCGCGCCACGCCGTAGTGCCGTTGCGGCTCTTCCACGATCACCATCGTGCCGGCGGCCAGGTCGCCCAGCCGCTGAAAGCGATCGTTCATGGCGGTCGAAAGCAGTCCCAACAGATAGGTGGGAAAGATCAGCAGCGGCGGCATGGCGTCGACCGATCTCAAGAAGTTTCGCAGCACGGCTTGCGCGCCGTTGATTGGCTGGCCTTCGTCGGAGACGACTCGAATCCGCATCAGCCGCTTGCCGGGCGTCTGGCCGTTCCAGTAGGCTTCGAACAGCCCGCCGTAAAACCAGTCGAAAACGAACCAGGCGACCGCCGCCATCCCCGCCCCGACGCCCCCCATGCCGATCGTACCGAAGGCGATCATCAAGCCGATGCCGGCAAGCACGATCACCACGATGCGGAGCAACAGGTCGATCAGATAAGCCGGCAAACGACGAAACGGTCCGGCGACCTGGTACTGGAAGGCGATGTTTTCCGGCGTGACGATCTCAATTCGCGTATCGAGCTGTTGATTCTCAGGCGACATCCCCGCTTCCTCGGCGACAAACCGGGCCCCGCGGCTGCGTTACGCGCCGGCCGCCGCGTTCGCTCGATATGGCAAAGCTTGATTATTCGCCAATTTCCCGACTGCCGCAACCGGCGCGCAAAAACAGGGCCGCGGCTGAAGCAACCGCGGCCCTGGGTTCTAACGAACTGCATTTTTTGGAACAGGGAAACCGCTCGGCGCTTACTTGGCGCCGACCAGCGCCTGTTTCTTCTTGTCGGCGACGATCGTTTCCTGAATGCTCGCCGGTACGCGGCGGTACTTGGCGAACTCCATGGTGAACGTTCCCTGGCCTTGCGTCATACTGCGCAGGTCCGTGGAATAGCCGAACGTCGAGGCCAACGGCACCTCGGCTTCGATCGTGGCCGTGCTGCCCATCATTTCCGTCGACACGATCATGCCGCGGCGGCCGGTCAACTCGCCGGCCACGGCGCCCTGGAAATTGGCGGGCACTTCGACTTCGAGCTTCATCACGGGTTCCAACAGGACCGGTTTGGTCTTGAGGAACGTCTCGCGGAAGCAGTTGCGAGCGCAGACCTGGAACGCCATGTCCGAACTGTCGACGTCGTGATACGAGCCGTCTTCCAGGACGCACTTGACGCCTTCGATCGGATAGCCGGCCACCGGCCCCTTGGAGAGCGAATCGCGGAAGCCCTTTTCGACCGAGGGGATGTACTCGCGCGGAATGCGTCCGCCGACCACCTTTTCCTCGAACTCAAAGCTCTCGTGCTCCGAATCCTCGGGCAGCGGCAACATCCGGCCGACGATATGGGCGTACTGACCCGAACCGCCGGTCTGCTTCTTGTGCTTGAAGTTGTATTCGGCCTCCTTGGTCGGCGCCTCGCGGTAGCTGACCTTCGGAGCGCCGACTTCAACCTCGACCTTGTACTCTCGCTTGATGCGCTCCACGTAAATGTCCAGGTGCAGCTCGCCCATGCCGGCGATCACCGTTTCGCCCGTCTCCTCGTCGGTGGCGACGCGGAACGTTGGATCTTCCTTCACGAACCGCTGTAAGGCCTTGCCCAAGCGGTCGGCGCCGTCGCGGCTGGTGGGATTGATGGCCATCTTGATGACCGGTTCCGGCACGAACATGCTTTCCAGCGTGCAGTACTTATTCTGCGAGCAGTAGGTATCGCCGCTCGCGCAGTCGATGCCCATGATCGCCACGATGTCGCCCGGGCCGGCCGAGTCGATCTCTTCGCGCTTGTCGGCGTGCATCCGCACGATGCGGCTGAAGCGGTGCTTCTGGCCGGTGCGCTGGTTGAAGTACATCTCGCCCTTGGAGATCGTGCCCTGGTAAATGCGAACGAACGTCAACTGGCCGTATGGGTCTTCGACGATCTTGAACGCCATGCCCACAAACGGCTTCGCCGGATCGGGCTCGAGCGGAATCTGCTGCGTTGCGTCGGCGTAGTCCTTGGCGTTGACGCTGCGCTCCAGCGGCGACGGCAGGTAGCGAACCACGGCGTCCAACAGCGGCTGGACGCCCTTATTGCGATAGGCGGTGCCCATGAACACCGGCGTCAGGCCTTGGCTTTGCACGGCCTGCTTGACGATGGCGTGGACCAACTCTTCGGGCGGCTGTTCCTCGCCCAGCATGAGCTCCATCAATTCGTCGCTGTACATTGCCAGGGCTTCCAGCATGTGCTGGCGCTCGGCGGCGGCATCGTCGGCCAGCGCCGCGGGAATCTCTTCCTCGCGGACCTTCTCGCCGTTGTTGCCGTCGAAATAGCTGGCCTTCATCGTGATCAGGTCGATCACGCCTTCAAAATTGTCTTCTTTGCCGATCGGCAACTGCATCAGCACGGCGTCGGCGTCAAGCTTATCGTGAAGCTGCTTGACGACGCGGCGGAAATCGGCGCCGGTGCGGTCCATCTTGTTAATGAATGCCAGGCGCGGCACATGGTAACGCTTCATCTGGCGGTCGACCGTCATCGACTGCGATTGCACGCCGCCCACGGCGCACAGCACCAGCACGGCGCCGTCGAGCACGCGCAAGCTGCGTTCGACTTCGACGGTGAAGTCGACGTGGCCCGGCGTGTCGATCAGGTTGATTTGGTGGTCTTGCCATTCGACCGTCGTGGCCGCACTGGTAATGGTGATGCCGCGTTCGCGTTCCAGATCCATGTAATCCATGGTGGCGCCGCCTTCGCCTTTCACCTCTTGGATCCGGTGAATTCGACCGGCATAGAACAAGATGCGCTCACTCAAGGTCGTTTTGCCCGAGTCGATGTGAGCGGAGATACCGATGTTTCTAAAGTTCGCCAGATCCATGTCCGAATCTCAAAAAAACAGTTCCACCGCCGCGATCGCCGCACGCCCCGTGCGGCGCACACTTGCGGTAAGCTTGCCAATACAAAAGAAGGCGGTCGGAAGATCTCATTCGCCGGCGTTTTCAGCCGGCGAACAAAGCCCTGGTGCGCAGTTCAGCGCGGCCGCTCCGTGTGGTGGGAGGGCTTCCGATATATCCTAGCCAGTTTCGTCGAGCGGCAAAGCTCAATTTTTATGAGTTTTCCAAGAGAAGGCAAGGGTTTGCGCGAAATTGATTTTTCCCCGACGCCGCACAACCCCCCTGCACTGCCCATCCCGCCCAATCGAAGGGGATCGCTATTCTAGCGACATCCCCCGGCCAGACAAGTATTTAGGACGGCAGGAGCCGCTCTAAGCATGCGGCTCCGTCATGCTCCAGGGGTCCAAGGCCTTTTTCAACTCGTCGGGCGGCAGGACGTTTTGCTCCTGGCACAGCTCGCGGATCGTCTTGCCCGATTTGAATGCCTGTTTGGCCATCGCCGCCGCCTTTTCGTACCCGATGTAGGGGTTCAGGCTGGTGACCATAGACAGGCTCTTTTCCACCGAGGCTTCACAGGCTTCTTCGTTGGCCTCCATTTCCAAAGCGCAGAAGTCGACGAAGGCCTCGGTCGCGCTGGCCAGCAGCGTGATGCTTTCCAGCGTGGTCTGGCCCATGACCGGCATCATGATATTGAGTTGGAACTGCCCGCCCGCGGCGCCGCTGACGGCGATCGCCTGGTCGTTGCCCATCACCCGGGCGGCTACCTGCATCATGCTTTCGCACATCACGGGATTGACCTTGCCGGGCATGATCGAACTGCCGGGCTGGCGGTCGGGCAGCTTGACTTCGTAAAAGCCGCAGCGCGGGCCGGAACCCAGCCAGCGGATATTGTTGGACACGTTGAACAGCGTGCTGGCGATGGCTCTCAGTTGGCCGTGGCATTCCACCAGGCCGTCGCGCTGCGCATTGGCTTCGAAGTGGTTGGCGGCCTCGACGAACCCAATGCCGGTCTGTTTGGCCAGTTCCTCGCAGACCCGGCGGGAGAATTCCGGGTGAGTATTGATGCCCGTGCCGACGGCCGTTCCGCCGACCGGCAATTCCAAGACGGCCTGCTTGGCGCGGCCGGCCCGTTCGACCGACAGCTCCAACTGCCGGGCAAAACCGCCAATTTCCTGGCCCAAACGCAGCGGCGTCGCGTCGGCCAGGTGCGTGCGGCCGATCTTGATGATCTTGTCCCACTGGGCCGCTTTGTCCGCCAACGTTTGCTGCAGCCGCTTGAGCGCAGGGATCAGCTTTTCACTGATCGTGACGGCCACGGCGACGTGAATGGCCGTCGGAAACGTGTCGTTGGTGCTTTGCCCCATGTTCACGTGGTCGTTCGGATGGACGGGCTTTTGCGGCTGCATCCGGTCGCCGCCCAGCATCTCGATCGCCCGGTTGCTGATCACCTCGTTGACGTTCATGTTGCTCGACGTGCCCGAGCCGGTCTGAAACACGTCGATCGGGAATTGGTCGTCGAACTTGCCCTCGGCCACTTCGCGGCAGGCGTCGAGCAGGGCCTGCACTTGCTTGTCATCGAGCGGGTTCTTACCGCTGCCGGTGAGCTTGCCCAGGTCCCGGTTGGCGACTCCCGCGGCGAATTTCACCAGGCCCATCGCATGAATCAGCGGTTTGGGCAGGGGCCAGCCGGAGATGGGGAAGTTTTCGACGGCGCGTTGCGTCTGGGCGCCGTAGTACGCCAGGGCGGGAACGCGAACCTCTCCCATGGAATCCCGCTCGATGCGGAAGTCGCTCATGTTATTAAAGCTCCTCTCTCAATTATCTTTCGCGGCCCAGACCAAGTCCCAATCGTCTCAATTCCAATCGTCCCAATCATAGTGCCTCGTGGCGCGGTCACAATGGGCCTCCGTCGCCGGTCCCGCTTCAGCCGTGCAGCCGGCAACTGCCGTCGTCGCACGATTCAATGCGGCCGAAGCGATAGCGGCGCTTGGCCACTTGCCGATAGCACCACTGCCACAGCGGCAGCGTGCCGGGCAGGTGCAAGAGCGGAGCCAGCCACCACAACCGGGGCAACCGGCGCGACAGGAACCGTATCGCCTCGGCGCCCCGATATCTGCGGCCCCGCTGATCCACGACGTACATGTCCTGCATCAAGGCTTCGTGCGATAGATCTGGATACCGCCGCGAGGTTTCCGCGTCGTGCAGCGACAGATACGCCAGCCGACCGCCGGAGTCCCAGGCTGCCAGGCGGCGAATTTGTCCCGTGCAAATCCGGCAGTGGCCGTCGTAAATCACCACATCGGCTGCAGGCCGCTCAGCGGGAGTTGGCAGCGGAGCGACGGCAAGGGTCGAGGTAGAATTGTCGGGCATGGCGCGGCGACCTGGGCTGAGACGGCCTGGGAAAGCTTAGGGGCCTGGCGACCGGCCGGCAAGCTCTCTCGGGAAACTGCGGCGGCAGGGAATTTTCGGCGGTAAACGAGCGTCGGAAAATATAGCACTTTTTGAGCTTTTGCATTGGCACGAAACCTAACAGGTTCGGTATATTGACGGGTGCTGCCTGCGCTGGCCCCATTCCCTTCTAGGAGGCAACCGCAATGGACGTCCTGAAGCAACAAATTCGGCGAGCTCAGCGACGACTCTCGCTCCAGCGATTTTTGGGTCTCCTAAGCTGGTGCTGGTTCGGCGCCTTGGCTCTGGCCGCGGCCGCGATTGCCATCGACAAATTCCAGCCGTTAGGCGTTCGGCCTGAAGCCTGGATTGGCGGCGCCTTGGCCCTGGGGCTGCTGGTTGCCGTCGGCTGGACCTGGTTCACGCGGCGCGGGCCGCTCGAGGCGGCATTGGAAATCGACCGCCGTTTCGGGCTGAAAGAGCGGGTTTCCAGCACGCTCGCGCTGTCGCCTGAGCAACTCGAATCCTCCGCGGGCAGGGCCTTGGTGGAAGACGCGGTCAAACGCATCGATCGGTTGCACGTGGCGGACCAGTTTCGCATCAAGTTGAATCGCTGGTCCTGGGCGCCGCTGGCGCCCGCGGCCCTGGCCGGGCTAATCTCTTTGCTGCCCGCTGTGAGCGGGAGCAAGGCCGGCGGCTCCGTGGCGACCAAGGCGGACCGCAAAGCGGTCAAGACTTCGACCGAAAGCCTGCGTAAGAAGCTGATCGAGCGCCGCAAGGAAGCTCGCGAGCAAGGCCTGAAAGACGCCGAGGACCTGTTCGCCCGGCTCGAACAGGGAACGAAAGAACTGACCAAGTCCGACGCGGCCGATCGCAAGCAGGCGCTGGTCAAGTTGAACGACCTGGCCAAGGATCTGGAAAAGCGACGCCAGCGGCTGGGCGGGGGCGACAAGCTGCAGGACCAGCTCAAGCAGCTCAAGGACATCCAGCAAGGCCCGGGCGACAAGCTCGCCAAGGCGCTGCAGAAAGGGGATTTCCAGCAGGCGCTGCAAAATTTGAAGGAGCTGCGCAACCAGCTCGACAACGACAATCTCGACGCCGAGAGCAAGGCCCAGCTTGCCAAGCAACTGGACCAGATGGAAAAGAAGTTGAAGCAATTGGTCGACGCCCACAAAAAGTTGAAGCAAGATCTGCAGCAGCAGGCCAAGCAGCTTCGCCAGCAGGGCCGCAACAAGGAAGCCGACGAGATCGAAAAACAGCTCGCCAAGCTGGACCAGCAGGCGCCGCAAATGGAGCAGCTCGAGCGCATGGCCGACAAGCTCGGGCAGTGCTCCCAGTGCATGAAGCAGGGCAACAAGGCGGGCGCCAAGGCGGCCATGGACGCCATGCAAGCCGAGCTGGCCGAGTTGCAGCAGCAGGCGGATGAAATGGCCATGCTCGATGAGGCTCTGAGCGAGCTGGATATGACCAAAGATGCGATGAACTGCCAGGAGTGCGATGGCGCCGGCTGTCCGTCCTGCCGAAGCAGCGGCAGTAACCGTTTGGGTCGGCCGGGAATGGGCCTGGGCCGAGGGCGAGGCACGGGGCCGCGTCCCGAGGAAAAGACCAACAGCGGGTTCTTCGATACGAAGGCCAGGACCAAAACGGGCAAAGGCGCCGCCGTGGTCGTCGGCTCCGTCAAAGGCCCCAACGTCAAGGGACAGGTCCAGCAGCAGATCCAGACCGAATTCGAGGCGGCCAAGGCCGCTAACGAGGATCCGCTTACTGAGCAAGAATTGCCTCGCGCTTATCGCGAGCACGCCCAGAAGTACTTCGACAGCCTGCGCGAAGGCAAGAAGTGAGGCGGTCGAGGGCGTCTGGCTTCCCGCGCGAGGACTTCAGACGCAGCGTTTGTGACCGGCGAGTCGTGCCGTGCGGAGCCGAATCACATGCGGTTCGAACGAGAGCCGCTTACGCCTTGTGAAGGCGTTGGGGCAACGTGAAGGAATAGAGAATTGTCACCGTGCCGGCCGAAAGCAGGCTCCACGGCGCCCACTCCGAAGGAGTCAGTTCTCGCTGCCGCGACGCGGTGGGGTCCAGCCGGCCAAACACGCTTTGCGACCGCTCGCGGCTGTTGAGCAGCGCCTTGTCGATCACCAGGCACTCTGCGCCGAGCAAGCAGCAGTAGATGCCTAGCGCCAGAAATAAGGCCCTCCACATGGCTATCGCCCTTTCGTTGCTGAAAAACGCCGAACATTGAGCCGCCTTTTCCATCTCCCTTATCGGTCTGCGAGCTTTCTCGTGTGGCGTTTGACTGCCGAGCGTCTTACAGCCGGCAGTGTCCGAACAACTGGCCGGAGACGGCCGCCGCTCGATGATCGATTTGTAGCGGAGGATCGGGAGATGCCGGAATCGACGCCGCGACGCGGCGCGAAAAGCTCGGCGCCGCCCGGAGCGGGTAAACGCAAAACGCCAAATGGCCGATGCAAGAGACAGAAGGATTGGCGAAGCAGGTTGTTCGGGCTCTTCCCCGGTTCTATAATACTCACGAGTTATCCGGCGATCCGGGAGTGAGAACTCTTGTCGGCGAAACCAAAATTGCTGTTGGTCTCAGGTTCTCGCGAAGAGAGCGACGGGAGGTTGGCCGCCTTAGCTGAGGCGTTCGAGCTTGTCGAAGTCCGCAGCCCGATCCGCGCGCTCGCCTGCCTGAGCAAGAACGAATTTGCCGGCGTATTCGTCGACGCCGAGCACCTGCGCGAGGCCTTGAAGGTCGGCAAGCTGCTGCAGAACGAGCGCATCTTGCAGGGCATGCCCGATGGAGTGGTGCTGCTCGACAGCGATAATTCCATCCTCTGGGGCAACGGCCGGCTGCGAGAGTGGGCTCGCCGCGAGAGTGTGGTCGGCGCCAATTTTTACGCCGCTTTGGGGAGCCCGGAAATCCTCGGGCCTGATTTCTGCCCCTTCCATACGGCCCTGGCCACCGGTCTGGGCAGCAGTTCGACGCTGCGATCCAGCGATAACCACTATTATCGCGTCCATGCGGCGCCGCTGCTGGAAGTCGATGGCCCGCCGAAAAACCTGGTGGTGACCATCCGCGACGTCACCGCCGAGGTCTTGCAGCAGCAAAAGCTGGCCGCCATCCATCAGGCGGGCATCGAGCTGGCCAATCTGACTCCTGACGAACTGTTCCACATGACGGTTGAGGAGCGCATCGAGCTGCTCAAGTCCAACATCCTGCACTACACGCGGGACTTGCTGAGTTATAAGGTCGTCGAAATCCGGCTGCTCGACGCCAAAACGGGCAAGTTGGAGCCCTTGCTCTCCGAAGGTCTGGTTCCCGAGGCCACCGACCGGGCGCTTTACGCCCAGCCGCAGGGTAACGGAGTGACCGGATTTGTTGCTGCAACCGGCAAAAGCTACCTGTGCGAGGATACGACCGAAGATCCGCTCTACCTGGAAGGCGCCAAGGGGGCCAAGAGCTCGTTGACCGTGCCGCTGGTGCTGCACGACGAGGTGATCGGCACGTTCAACGTGGAAAGCCCCGAGCCGCGGGCCTTCTCCGAAAGCGACCTGCAGTTTTTGGAGATTTTCACGCGCGACGTGGCCCTGGCCTTGAACACGCTGGAATTGCTGGTGGCGGAGAAGGCTAGCACCGCGGCCGAAAGCGTCGAAGCCATCCATAGCGCCGTCGCCCTGCCGGTCGATGACATTCTCAACGACGCGGTCAACATCATGGAGCGCTACATTGGCCACGAGCCCGAAGTGGCCGAGCGGCTGCAGCGCATCCTTCGCAATGCCCGCGACATCAAGCAGGTCATTCAAAAGGTCGGCCAGCAGATGGCGCCCAGCCAGGCCCATCCTCAGGCGCTGCAATTCAGCGAACGGCCGCTGTTGCGGGGTTTGCAAGTGCTGGTGGCAGACGCCGACGAAACCGTCCGCAGCGCCGCGCACAATCTGCTGGAACGTTATGGCTGCGTGGTGGAGACGGCCCACGACGGCGGCGAGGCCATCTACATGGTCCGCAACTTGAGCCGCGGGCAGAATTACGACGCGATCATCGTCGACATCCGCCTGCCCGACATGACCGGCTACGAGGTGATGACCAAGCTGCAAGGCATCTTGGACCACACTCCGCTGATCCTGATGACCGGCTTCGGCTACGACCCCGGCCATTCGATCGTGAAGTGCCGCCAGGCGGGGTTGCCGTCAGGCGCCGTGCTTTACAAGCCGTTCCGCCTGGATCAGTTGCTCGACACGGTCGAACTCGTGGTCCGCGCCTCAGGCACCGTCGGCCAGCC
>DASZUP010000418.1:0-1886 GCA_035547635.1 Pirellulales bacterium | reverse complement strand
TATCCTCGTTCCGGGACTGATCGAATGGCCGGCGCGCATTCGCCAGCCGCTCGCCAGCCGCGTCCGCGCCAGCACCAGCGACCTGCTGCCTACCGTGTGCGCCCTGGTTGGCCAGGCGCCGCCGGACCGTCCGCTGGACGGCATCGACCTGACGGCGGCGCTCGACGGCAAGCTGGACGAGCGTCCCTCTCCGCTGTACTTTTGGAGTTACAGCACGCGGCGCCTGGAGCGCTCCAAGCCTCAACCGTGGATCAACCCGGAATTGCAGCAAGGGACCACGCCGCTCGTGAAGCTGATGAACGGCAAGCCCACGCGAGACTTCAAGAACTACCGCCAGCCTCCCATCACGGAGGACGACTATCTTGGCCCCCGCGCAATCATCGACGGCCGCTTCAAACTCGTGCTCCACGAGCAACCCAAGGGCGCAAAGCGCGAGTTGTTCGATCTCGCAGCGGACCCGGCGGAAAAAGTCAACCTCTTCGAACAGCAACCCGCCATTGCCGAGCGACTGCAAACCGAGCTCAGGGATTGGCAGCAATCCGTTCTGAGCAGTCTGGCCGGCCAGGACTATCCTCATTGATTTAACCGCCGTGAGAAAGCCGTCTTGACGCAACGAGAACGCGAAGCATGCCTCTAGGCGATTTTACCGAACAGGCCGAGGCTTACGGCCGAGCGCGACCGAGCTACCCCGACGACCTGCTCAATGCGCTGATTGCACGCGTCGGCGTCTCTGCGGGCGATGCCATTGCGGATCTGGGAGCAGGGACCGGCTTGCTGACGGAGCAACTCGCGGCGCGAGGTTTTCGCGTAACGGCCGTCGAGCCAAACGAAGCGATGCGGAGGCAGGCGAAACCGCTCGCCGGCGTCCGCTGGGTTGACGGAACCTTTGAGTCGAGCGGATTGGAGACTGGTTCCCAGACTTGGGCGGTTGCCGCGCAGGCCTTTCATTGGGCCGATCCGCCGCGAGCCTTGCCGGAAGTCAAACGGCTGTTGAAGCCAGGCGGCTTTTTTACCGTACTGTGGAACAATCGCGAGCACGATCGGCATCCCGTGCTGGCCTGGACGTGCGAAGCAATCCAGCGGCATGTACCAGGCTTTGACGACAACTACCGCGACGAGGAGTGGAGCGCCGTGCTGACGTCGACGGGAGACTTCGCCGAGGTCGTCTGCCACGCATCGCGGCATGTCGTACCGATGGACCGCGAGCGGTACTTGAATCTCTGGCGCAGCCACAACCGGCTGAAAACGCTGGCCGGCCAAGAACGTCTGGCGGCCTTTTTGCAGGAATTGACCCAATACCTGGCCGCTCGCGGCGATGAGCCGATCGGCGTTTCGTATCTCTGTCGCGCTTGGACGGCGCGTGCGGTCCCGCAGGCCAAAAGCTGATCTGCCGCGGCAGTGCTTCGGCGCCGCCAGACGCCGACCTACTGAATGAACTCTTCGACTTCGTCGCCGGCGCTGACCGTGATCTCTCCGGCGTCTTCCAGGCGCCGCACCACGTCGACGATCTGCTGCTGAACCTGCTCGACGGCCGATAGCCGCACTGGGCCAAGATACTCCATCTCTTCGCGCAGCAGATCGGCCGCTCGCATCGACATGTTGCTGAGAATCTTCTCTTTGAGCTCGTCGCTGGCGCCTTTGAGAGCCATGGCCAGTTGCGAGCTCTCGACGTTCTTGAGCAGTTGCTGCACGTCCTTGTTCGAAAACTTCACGATATCTTCGAACACGAACATCAAACGGCGGATCTCTTCGACCAGGTCGGGATCTTCCTGAGCCAGGTTTTCCAGCAGGCTGCGCTCGGTGGCCCGGTCGGTGACGTTGAGGATTTCCGCCACGCTCTCCACGCCGCCGGCGTTCTCGAACTGCTGGCTCATCACGCTCGACAT
>DASZUP010000417.1:0-6727 GCA_035547635.1 Pirellulales bacterium | reverse complement strand
TGGAATATGCCATGAACTGGTTGCACTGGGCGTTGTTGTCGGCCTTGTTTGCCGGACTGACGGCGGTCCTGGCCAAGGTCGGCGTGAAAAACGTCGACTCGAATCTCGCCACGGCGATTCGCACATTCGTCATTTTAATCTTTGCCTGGTCGATTGCCTGGCGCCAGGAGACGGT
The DNA here is from genome assembly GCA_035547635.1 of Pirellulales bacterium. GTDB lineage: Bacteria > Planctomycetota > Planctomycetia > Pirellulales > JAICIG01 > JAICIG01. The sequence goes on along the minus strand of DASZUP010000417.1, from coordinate 6,552 downwards.
AACGCTGGCCAGCGTGAGTCCTCGGAGTTGGCTTTGTCTGGTTTTATCAGGCATCGCGACGGGCGCTTCATGGCTCTGTTACTTTCGCGCGTTGCAGCTCGGCAAGGCCTCTCAGGTCGCTCCCATCGACAAGCTGAGCGTGGTGGTCGCCATGGTTTTGGCGGCGGTCTTTCTGGGGGAAGACCTGAACTGGCGGCATTGGGCCGCCGGCGCGTTGATCGTAAGCGGAGCGATTCTGTTGGCGCGGGCGTGAGTGTTATTGGCGGGTTGCTTAAAGCCTCCCCGCCTTCAGCAAAAAGCCGTGGCTTTGACCTCCGGACGAGTACGCGGTATGGGCGTATACCTCCCGGTCGGATCCACAAGAAACGTCAGACGGGCGGTTCCTTCAGCGCCGAACCGGTCGGCCACGCGCACCTCGCAAGCATGTTCGCCTTTTGTCATGCGGTCGCCTGGAAGAGGGCAGGCCCATTCGCTTTCCCTCTGCCGTTCTAGCGCGAACCAAGGGCCGTCGAAAAAGCGGCCTTGTACGGAGGCGACGTTTTCCCGCGACCAGACCCGGACGCGCATCTCGTCCGGGCCGCAGACAATGTGCTCCGGCCCGGTTGCCAAGAGCAGCTCGCGCGGATGGGTGATCAGGACCAGCGGGCCGCGGTCTTCCACGGAGCGATAGGCGACAGCCAGGTCTTCGTTGTGAGCGAACGCGACCGTGTAGCCGGGCGGGCCGCCTTCGGGGTCCCCGATCGAGCGCGTGGTAATGGCCAGGTTGCGGCCGTCATTCGCGATCTGCCCGTAGTGCGTGTGCCCGGTGAAGATGGCGCTGATTTTCGCGGCGCATACAATGCCGCGCCAATCGGCTATTCCCGGTCCATCGAATTGTTCATAGACTTTGAAAGGATAATGGTGCTGAAACACGATGACGCGTTGGTCGTTGGAGGCTGCGTCGTCGATTTGCGACTGGAACCAGAGGATCTGGTCCCAGGAGATTCCCAGGGGTAGATGTTCGAGCGTGTTCAGTCGGATGAATCGAAAGCCTCTATGTGAGCTGGCGTAATGCGGTTCGCCAAACCGGGAGCGGAACGACCTGGCTTCTGGATCGAGGTAAACGTCGTGGTCGCCGACCAGCACAAAATGGGGCGGCGAGAGGCGCCGGCAGACGTCGGTAAAGAGTTCGAATTCCTCCGCGGCGGCATGCTGTACGTTATCGCCGATGAACTGCACGAAATCAGGCCGGATCCAATGATTGACCTCATCGACCATCCACAGCGCGACGCGATGGTTTTCCAGTTCCGGCGAGGTCAGGTGCAAATCGCCCGGAATTACGAAAATGACTGGCGAATCACGATGTTCGTGACGATGGTCCATGAGATCGCTCCTTTAGTAGTGCGTCAGGGCCAGCCACGCTACGCCCGTCAGCGTGGTGACGACGGTCAATGGCACGCCGACTTTGAGATATTCGAAAAAGCCAAGCTCGGTTCCGGCTCGTCGCGCGTATTCCACCACGATCAAATTGGCGACCGACCCCAAGACGGTGAGATTGCCGGCCAGGGTGCTGGACATCGCCAGCGCCAGCCATGCCTGTTCCGGCTGCGCCATGATTTCCATCAAGGGTTTGAACAACAGCACGGCTGGTACGTTGGAGACGAGGTTGGAGAGCGCGAGCGAAAGGGCGCTCACAAGCACCACCGGCGATTCGCTGAGCGCGTGCCAGCGATCGAGGCCCCATGTGCGGACCACGTTGATCTCGAAGGCATGCACGACGACGAACAACCCCGCGAACATGACCAACAGCGGCCAATCTACGGCCCCGTAAATCTTGTCGGGGCGCACGCGGTCAAGCATCAAGAAGCCGGCTGCCGCAAGCGCCACGAGCGCGATGGGCTGGCCGGCGAAGAACAATCCGACGGTGATCAGCGTCACCGCCACGCTTTTGATCAGCAAGTGCCGATGGACGCGAGGGCGCGCCGTGATCGGGAGCGGGCTGGGGCTCGCCGCTGTCTGAGCGAGGGTCTTCCGGTAGACAAACGCCACGATCAGGAAATTCAGCAGCAGGCCGGCGATCGCTATCGGAGCCAACCGCGATGCGAAACGCAGATAGGGGATGGCCGAGAGCGACCCGATGATGATGTTTTGCGGGTTGCCGGTGATCGTCGCCACCGAGCCGACGTTCGAAGCCGTCGCCAATCCGACCAGATAGGGAATCGGCGGCCGCTTCAGCCGCCGGCAAAGCCCCAAGACCAGCGGGGTCATCGCGACGCAGACGACATCGTTGACGAGAAACGCCGAGAGAATCCCTGACAGCATGATTACGACAGCCAGCAGCGTGCGCGGCCCGGAACAGTGGGAAGCGATCTTCTCAGTGGCCAGGGAGAAGAAGCCGGACAGCTTGAGATAAGCGACGACGATCATCATGCCGAACAGCAGCACGATGGTTTCGTAATCGACAGCCCTCGCAGCATCGTGCAGGTTCAGCACGCCGAAAGCGAGCATCGCAGCGGCGCCGACGAGGGCGATGCCAGCGCGGTCCATTTTCAGCCCCGGGACTTTCCCGATGGCCAGCGCTGCGTACGTCACGCCGAAGATGATCGAAACGAGCGTCGAGTTCGATACATGGGTCGGCACGTTGCGAATACTCCTCTCAAAGCTTGCTATGGGGGATTTCAGGAAGCACCAAGGCGCCGGAGATTGCAAGTGCATAAGGGCACGATATCGCGCTGAATGGCTGCTACTCGACGTTTGTTGTTCCCACAAGGACGTCGGTAGGGTCGGGTATCTCCGGCTCGGGTTGGGTGTTCAGCGTTTCTGGGACAAAGGCCACTACCAGGGCGGTCGCGAACACTCCGACGCCGGCCAGCAGGCCGAACAGCCCGCGATAACCGAAGGCTTCCACGATGGGACCGGAAAGCGCCGGTCCCAGAGCCGAGCCGAGCACGAGCGAAGTGCCGACAATGACTTGCGCTTCGCTCATGCGCCGCTCGTCTCCCAAGCGATCGGTGACCCAAGCGGCGCAGAGGATGGAGAACAGGCCGCTGGCGACGCCATCGAGCACTTGGATCGCCACGACTTCCCAAGGCGTTCGCACGATGGCGACCAGTGCCAGGCGGGTCGCCATGACGGTCCATGCGAAGATGAGCAACGGCCGGCGACCCCAGCGATCGGCCAGGCGGCCAGCCGGCCGGGCTAGCAGCATCCAGGCGACCATGCTGACCACGAAGGCGTATGAAAGCAATGCAGCCGGCGCTTCGAGATCGCGTTTCATGAACAATCCCAGATAAACCCCGCCAGGCGCATTACAGGCGTGGAACAGGACCATTGCCGCAATGAAGGCCCACAGCGCGCGATCCCAGGGACGCGCGGTTGGTTTTTCGAATCGCTGTTGTTCGCGGGCAGCGATCGGTTGGAATTCAAGCCGATTGATGCGATCGCGATCGTGAATAAGCAAGGATACGCAAAAGGCCAAACCTTGCACCACAACCAGCCACGTGAGAATGGAGTCGACCCCGAAGCGCTCTGCGAACACGCCGCCGACCAGCGTGACGGCGATAATGGCCACGGGTTTCCAGAAACGCAAAGAGCCCATCGCCGTGCCGACTTTTCCGGGTGGGGCCAGCGATGCCGCCTCCGCGCCGGCCAGACTTTCAACGACGGCGCGACAGAGGCCGTTTTCGGCGAACAGGATGACCAATGCGCCGAGTGCGAAAATGTTCCCTGCGCGCGGCAGCAGAAACGTGGCGAATGCCAGCAGGCCCAGCGCAACCGTCAGGAAGGGCTTGCGCCACTGCAACCGGTCGGACCATAATCCCAAAGGAAACTGAGCCAATCCGGCGACGGCCGCCAGTGCGGAGATCAGACTGATCTGGGTATCCGTCAATCCTTTTTCACCCAAATAGAGCGGCAAGTAGGGCAAGGTAAAGCCAATGCCCGACAAACCCAGGCCGTACGCCCCGTATAAACCGATTCGATTGCGCCAGTCCATGATTCGGCTCCGCTGGTGGTTTTGTCGCGTGCGAGGGGCGTATGGATGAAGGTTGCAACCGGGGTAAGCAATCGATGTGCCGGGACAAAAAATGCATAAACTGGCGGCCGTGCGATTAGCCTTGAGCCGAATTGGGCAAAAATCCCCCATTGCCTTGGGCAGAATTTCGCTCGAATGAATTTCCGGTGGATTGGCTTGCCGAGAACTTCATGCCTTGCAGGGGCGCCGCACCGGATCGAGCGATCCTCGAAAAAGGCGAGAGCTGCGGCGGCGCTCACGATGCCGGGTGAATCCATCGGCGGACGATGCGTTCGGCGCACCCGAAAACGTTGGCGTCGCGTATCAAGCGCGCGGCCGAGAAGTCACGATGAATTGCGGGCCGGTTTCTGGCATCCAGCACACGAATACCACCGCCGCCAGTACGGCTATCGCTGCGAAGACTTCGAACGTGGCCGCGAAGCCGCAATGTTCTACCAACATGCCGGAAATGAACGCGCCGAGCACGCCGCCCAGGGCGGAGCCTGTGGCGACGAAACCCGCGAGACTGTTAAACCTACCCGTTCCTCGCATTAGATCCGCGCAAACGGCCACGACGGCCACTCCTAGCACCCCCGCTCCCACGCCGTCGAGCGCTTGCAATGCTACCAGTTGTCCCGGCGACGTTGCCAGCGAATAGAGCCAAATCCGTAGCGGCAGTACCCCAAAGCCGATCGCCAGCGTCCATTTCCTGCCCCAACGGTCGCAAAGCCAGCCGCTCATCAGGGCCACAGGGATCATCACGGATTGAGCGACGAGCACCACGGCGGCGACTTGCCGGTCGCTGCCATCCAAGCGTTTAACGTACAAGCCGACCAGCGGCATGATCGGGGCATTTGCCAGGTGAAACATTGCCGTTGAAAGGCATAAAACCGCGATGCGCCGGTCGCAGAACAACTGCCGTAGCGGTGTTCGCCCGCGGCAGCCGACTTCCTCGCCCAGGACCTCGACCGCGGCTTGTCTGGTCAGGTCCTCAGGTCGGATCAATGACACGGATACAGCGGCCAGCAATGAAACTGCCGTCACGGCAAAAAACACCCACGAAACGGTAAGCCAGCTTACGATGGCCATTGCGGACAAAGCGGCGGCGATGTTTCCCAGGTGATTACAGCATTGATTCATGCCCCAGGTCTTGTTCAAAGCCTGGTGTCCTGCTAAGCCCAGGGTTAAGGCACCCAGCGCAGGATTGAAAAGCGTTTTGGCCAAACCGGCGGCCAGCAACAGCGGCGCCATCCATCGCCATTGCCTCGGGACGGCTGGCACCAGCCCATAGCACAAACCCAACAACACCGAGGAACCGGCGAGCAACGCGCGCGGTCGGCGCGTGCGATCGACGAGCACGCCCGCTGGCGTCTGCATCAGGAGGGCGCCGAACGCCGTCAGGGCGAGCAGCGCGCCGATGGCATCGTAGCCCCAGCCCTGCATGCGTAGGTATTCGCTTAAAAAAGGCGCCACAACGCCGGTCAACTCGGCCAGAAAAAAACTGGTTGCATGCAGGCCGATCGAATTCCGCTTGGCACTGATTGGCGGTACGGCGGCCGTTTCACACAGGCATGGCGCCCCGGAGTCGAGTTCGAGAACGTCAGGCATGAAGGCTTCGCCAGGACCGAACGAAATTGCCGCAAAGCCGCGGCACAAAGAGTAAACAAGCCGAGAATGGGCGCCGCGCCGCAGAGCGGCAGAGATCACAACCGGCAAGCTGGTTGCTCCACGGGGGCGGAGCATGGCCGAGAAACGAGTCTGCCGCTCTGCATTACGCGCCGCACAGGCGGGCGCGCGAAGGCGCTTTATCGCTCCTGGAGCAAGCGATCGATTTGTCGCTGCAACATCCTCAACTGCTCTTGCAAAGCCCGCAGCTCTTCATCCCGGTCGGCTCGCCGGTCACGGGGAGGAACCTTGGGACCACGATCATCGCCGGCGGACGCCTTGGATTGCAGGTTAGTCAATCGCAACACCTCGAACCGGACTTCGCCTCGCTTACCGGTCTCGGTGCTGCCTGTCGCTTCGACACGGTCGCCCACGGCGGCGACATCCTTGAACTGGTCTTCCAGATGCGGCGGCCAGTGCAGCACCGTGCCGTCGTCCAAAACGGCGCCGTCAATCTCGCCGCGCGGGGCGGTGGTTAAGCTGCGCACGACGCCTTGCATGGTTGTCGCCTCACGGAATTCTGCGCGAGGCGCCCGCCGTGGCTCACGTCCCTTCGGGCCTTTGGGACCTTTCGGCGGCCGGGGATCGTCGTTGACCGCTGTGGCGTTGGTTTGGAAATTGGTCAGCCGCGCAACCTCAAACCGGACTTCGCCGCGTTTACCAGTTTCGGTGCTGCCAGTCGCTTCGACGCTGTCGCCCACGGCGGCGACATCTTTGAACTGGTCTTCCATGTGCGGCGGCCAGTGCAGCACCGTGCCGTCATCCAAGACGGCGCCGTCGATCTCGCCGCGCGGGGCGGCGGTCAGGCTGCGCACGACGCCCTGCATGGTTCTCGTCTTGCGCAAGTCAGGTCGAGGCGCTGGCCGCGGATCGCGTCCCTTCGGCCCTTTACCTTT